>NZ_DFQB01000001.1:271018-329715 GCF_002377545.1 Thalassolituus sp. UBA3500
AATCGCTGAAGCCATTGGCTATTAATGCCTGCCGTTCGTCTGACATCGCGTGAGCAGTCAGCGCAACGATAGGCAGGTTACGTTTGCCTGGTAGCTTACGAATGCGAGCGGTCGCTTCATTGCCTGACATTCCAGGCATCTGGATATCCATTAAAATCAAATCCGGACAGTCACGCGTCGCCATCGCAACGGCATCAAAGCCTGAGGGTGCCTGTAGGGTGTTTACGCCTAATTCATTCAGTAACGTTACTGCCAGCTTGAGGTTAGCTTCGTTGTCGTCGACGGCCAGAACGGTGGGCACTTCCTGCGGCGTTGGCGTATCCGGTGCCGCAAGTGGTTCTACGTTGTGACCGCACAGCTGCAATACCTGCCTGACCAATTGAGTCTGTGTATAAGGTGCTGTAAGGAGCGGTGTTGTCAGCGATGCACTCATACGTTCTGGCAGAGCATTTCTGCTGATATTCAGCACGGGAATTCCTTTACCGGAACAGATTGTCATCCATTCTTCCATGCCGCCCTGACTGATCATCTGGCGATCGCAGAAAATGATAGCAACGTCGGTCTTCTTCTCGCCGCAGGTGACCGGAACTTCGTTGGGGCTATGATATTCCTTCAGGGTTGCTCCGCGTTTCTCGAGCAGCTCAATGGTGTCGCGTGATGGTGCACCGCTCGGATTGATCAGGGCAATTTTGCAATCGGCCAGAGACTGTGGGAGTTGAGCATTTTCTTCATCGATTTCTGCTTCGATGGTAAACGAGAACGTCGACCCTGCGCCTTCGTCACTGTGCACTCTGATATCGCCTCCCATTGCCTCGACAAGGGCTCGGGAAATAATCAGACCTAGCCCTGTTCCGCCATACTGACGGGCGATTCCTGGGTCTGCCTGGGAAAATGCCTGGAATAACCGTGCTTGTTGTTCTGAGCTGATACCGATACCGGTATCAGCGACATCGAATTGGATGCTGATATGCCCATTCTTTTGTTGAATAGGAATCACACTGATCGAGACGCCGCCTTCGTGAGTAAACTTCACTGCATTGCTGCAAAGATTGGTGAGTACCTGTTTGAGACGTAAACGGTCAGACACGATCAGATCAGGCATATCCGGCGAAATATACTGATAAACCTCAATGCCTTTTGAATATGCATTCGGTGTCAGTACCTGCAGAACCTCTTCAACGAGGTCGCGAAGGTCGAAATTTTCCGCTTCAAGAATCAGCTTGCCGGCATCAATTTTGGACAGGTCGAGAATATCGTTAATGATATTAAGAAGATCTTCTGATGATCTGCGAATCGTGTCGACGTATTCGCCCTGACGCTCATTTACCTGAGTTCGGGCGAGAAGATCTGAGAAACCAATAATACCGTTGAGAGGCGTTCTGATTTCATGAGACACGTTGGCAAGAAACTCGGATTTTGTGCGGCTGGACTCAAGGGCATTACGGTGCTCAATCATCAATTCGTGGTTACGGATTTCCAGTTCGTCGATGGTTTCCTGACTTTCTCTGGCCGATTGCTCCATCGAATGCTGGTGCTCGATATTCGCACGCTGAATGGCGGCAGCCATGGCATTCACACCCGCCGCGAGGTCCTGGAGCTCTCCGGTTGAATTTACGTGAATACGAGTATCCAGTTTTCCACCGCGGATTTCATTCAGTGCGTTCAGAATATCCTGAACCGGATCAGAAATGTTCCGGCTGATGCGAATGGCGAAAAATGATCCCAGTAACAGGACGAAAGCGATGATGGACAAAGAAGAGGCGAGCAACTGGTACTGCATTAATCGGGTATTGCTATTCGACAGCTCGATTTCTGCCCACCCAAGCAGGCGCAATTCGGTATCTTGCGTTTGAGCATAAAATTGCTCGGTCAGCTGATCTGAGATTACCAGGTTTTGCGCAAAAATCGGGGCCTTTACCCGAACTGAGCCCGTTGTTGTCGCGAGCTGTAGCTGGTTTTCTTTCAGCTCTGTGGCACTGATCCGGTCAGTGATCATGCGTGGCCCTGAATGAGCCAGAAGGTTCATATCCTGATCAAACAGATTGACCGCACGTACATCACGCTCTTCAAGCATGTTGTTGGCAATGTTCTGGAGAATGCCTGTGTTACCGGTCATAACGCCGTACTCACAGGTGGGCGCCAGTTGTTTGCCCATGGCAAGGGCACGTGCTTCGAGCAGGTCGCTCAGGTCGGTCGCCCGACCAACGATGAAGAACATCCCAAGGACCAGCGATACCATGACACCGGGTAAGAGTGCCATCAGAAGGATGCGATTGCGGATGCTCCAGTTATTCATACGGGCGTGTCTGATAAAAATCCCAGAATATAGGTCGGACTGTCGCGGTGCAAATCTGACATGCACTACCTCCGCCTCTTAGTTAGAATAGCGCGCCATACGTATACGCCTGATTACCGGAGTCCTCATGACAGATCCTCTTTATCCTACCATCGCAGACTGTGTTGGTCAGACGCCTCTGGTTCGTCTTCAGCGGATGCTGGATACCGACAATGGCAGTCAGGTTCTGCTCAAACTTGAAGGCAACAATCCCGCAGGGTCAGTCAAGGATCGTCCGGCGCTGTCGATGATTCAGCAGGCTCAGGCGCGTGGCGATATATCTCCGGGAGATACCTTGATTGAGGCGACCAGTGGTAATACCGGTATAGCACTGGCAATGGCGGCAGCCATCATGGGCTACCGGATGATTCTTATCATGCCAGATAACGCCACCATGGAACGTCGCTGGTCGATGGAGGCCTATGGTGCTGAGCTGATACTGGTTTCGAAAGAAGAAGGTATGGAGGGGGCTCGTGACCTTGCGCTTAAGATGGAAAGCGAAGGCAAAGGTGTTGTATTGAATCAGTTCGGCAACCTGGATAACCCCGAAGCGCATTACCATGGTACAGGGCCGGAAATCTGGCAGCAGACCCACGGTAGGGTTACGCACTTTGTCAGCTCCATGGGTACAACCGGAACAATCATGGGCACATCACGTTACCTCAAGGAACAGAATCCAGATATTCAAATTATTGGCCTTCAGCCTTCGGACGGTGCAGCTATTCCGGGAATACGTCGCTGGCCGCAGGAATATTTGCCGACGATTTTTGACAGTCAGCGTGTAGATACGTTGAAGGATATCAGTCAGGATCTCGCTGAAAACACCATGCGTGAATTGGCGCGACGGGAAGGGATTTTTTGTGGCGTCTCGTCTGGTGGTGCCGTGGCCGCCGCACTGGATATCGCGCGCTCTCATGAGGGAGCCACTGTCGTAGCGATCGTCTGTGATCGGGGTGATCGTTACCTGTCGTCAGGTGTTTTTGCGACCTCTTGAATCAATGAAAAACGCCCCAATTTAGTGCTTCACGAGAATATCTGCCTCAGGCATTGATGCGGTTTTACTGAACGAACAACAACGGATGGAAGACGTGTGAAGCAGTCAGGAAAGGGCCGTGAACTCAGCCTGATCATCGACAACCTGAATTCTGAAGGGCAGGGAGTTGCCCGTTCCGGGCGCGATGTCTATTTTGTGCCGGGTGCATTGGTCGGGGAAAAAGTCCGGGTGCGCATGCTCGAGCGCAGTAAGAAAATATGGCACACCCAGCTTCTGGCCATCGAAGCAGACGAGGCTGAAGCCCGTCGCCCCGCGGATTGCCCTCACTACCAGCGCTGTGGTGGATGTGACCTGCAGCATATGCAGTACGATGCGCAGGTGCAGTTCAAACAGAGCCGGGTCGAGCGTGAATTCGGCCGCCAGAAAGTAACGGTTGATACCTGGGCCGCGCCTCTGGTCAGCGAAGAGTGGCACTACCGACGCAAGGCGCGTCTGGGGGTTCGCTTCAGCAAAGAACAACAAAAGAATTTCATCGGTTTTCGGGAGGCAGCAAGCTCGCATCTCACTGACATAGACCGGTGCATCGTACTGCCTGATCATCCGGCTCTGAACTGGTCAGAGTGGCGGCGCATTATCGGTTCTCTGGAATCGGCTTCTCTGATAACTCAGATTGAACCGCTCTGGGCTGATAGTGCTCTGGTGTTTATTCTCCGCGTTCTCAAGCCTCTCTCAACCAATGATCAGCGAGTCTTGGTTCAGGCGTTTGAAGACTGGCAGACCACATCGGATTTACCTTTGCAGGTATGGGTCCGCACCGAGAAACATGCCGCCCCTGTGGCTTTGTGGCCAGCAACTCCCGCAGACATCTGGCACGAAGTCGATGGCTTAAAGCTGCGTATTCAGGCCGATGACTTTATACAGGTGAATCGTTCCATTAATCAAAGCATGGTGGCACAGGCTCTCGAGTGGCTGGAACCGGCGCAAGATGAGCAGATCTGGGACCTGTTTGCGGGTCATGGAAACTTCTCAATGCCGCTCGCTAAACGCTGTAAACATGTTATTGCAGTAGAGGGCCAGCAGGCGATGACAGACAGCCTTCAGGCGCAAGCAGAGAAATTGGCCCTTTCTTTGCAAACCAAGTGTGCTGATTTATCGGCATCAGGTACGCTCGAATCGTTAACCGAGCCTGATGCAGTGTTACTCGATCCGCCGCGCGCTGGTGCAGATACGGTCATGTCGGAATTGATTCGCAGACGAGTCGGCAGGATTCTTTATGTTTCCTGTGACCCTGCAACTCTGGCACGGGACCTCGCACAATTGTTACCCGCGGGTTATGAGGTTATTAAGGCAGGAATTATGGATATGTTCCCGCAGACGCATCATGTCGAAACCATGGTGCTACTGAAGTATCGGGGAAAATAATGGTTAAGGTACGCGAAGATCACCCACTGTTACACGATGGGTCTCTGGATATAGATCGTTGGTTAGAAGAGATTTCTCACACCTCTGATCTGCATAACCCAGAAGAACTGCGTGATGCATTGGAGCTGGCCAAAAAGCTGTCTGACGAGGCGATTGCAAATCGCACTTACTGGTCAATTGATAGCGTCCAGATGGGTATCGAAATGGCGCAGACGTTAATTGATCTGCGTCTTGATAATGCATCGATCATTGCGGCGATTCTTTATCGTGCAGTCCGTGAAGGGCGTTTGGCACTGCAGAAAGTAGAGCGACAGTTCGGTGAAGAAGTCGCCAAATTGATTGAAGGTGTTCTGCGAATGGCTGCCATCAGCGCTATTCAGAACTCCAGCGATGAAGTCGTTCTTGGCCAGCGTCAGGCACAGGTCGATAATCTGCGCAAAATGCTGGTGGCGATGATTGATGATGTCCGTGTTGCGTTGATTAAACTTGCAGAAAGAACGTCGGCGATTCGCGCAGTAAAAGATGCGCCCGAGGAAAAACGACGTAAAGTCGCTGAAGAAGTTTTCAACATCTATGCACCTCTGGCACACCGGCTGGGGATCGGCCATTTAAAATGGGAACTGGAAGATCTCTCCTTTCGTTACCTGCAGCCAGATGCTTATAAGAAAATTGCTTCGCTGATTGACGAAAAGCGACTCGCGCGTCAGGACTATATTGACAACGTTGTTCAAACATTACGTGATGAGCTGAATGCGGCTGACATACATTGTGATGTCTACGGCAGAGCAAAACATATCTACAGTATCTGGCGGAAAATGAGCCGTAAGAATCTCGATTTTTCGAAGATTTACGATATTCGTGCAGTGCGCATTCTGGTGCCTGAACTCAGAGACTGCTACGCAACTCTGGGGATTGTTCACTCACTCTGGCGTCATATTCCGAACGAATTTGACGATTACATCGCGAACCCGAAAGAAAACGGATATCGGTCACTGCATACTGCAGTCATCGGGCCTGATGGCAAAGTTCTGGAAGTACAGATCCGCACCAATGCGATGCATGAAGACGCAGAGCTGGGTGTATGCGCGCACTGGCTTTATAAAGGCACAGACATCAACGCGAAAGATCAGGGGTACGAACAGAAAATTGCCTGGCTGAGGCAGGTGCTTGAGTGGCAGGAAGATCTTGATGATTTACCTCGCTTCTTTGGCGAATTGCGTAGCGATATTAACCCGGACCGGATTTATGTATTTACTCCCGAAGGGCATGTAGTTGATTTGCCGACTGAGGCCACTCCTGTTGATTTTGCCTACCGTGTGCACACTGAGGTTGGAAATAAATGCCGGGGTGCGAAGGTTGATGGTCGTATCGTTCCGCTGACCTATCGTCTCAATACGGGCGAGCAGGTCGAGATTCTGACACACCCGGCAGCGCACCCTAGTCGGGACTGGCTGTATCCTGATTCAGGATACATACATACAGCGCGTGCACGGGCAAAAGTAGCGCACTGGTTCAAGCTTCAGGATCGCGACAAAAATATTGAAGAAGGGCGCCAGCTGGTGCTGCATGAAATGGATCGCCTGGATCTCGTCGATGAGCCGCTTCATGACGTTGCCCGCCAGTTGAATATGAAGGCCGTTGAAGACATGTTTGCCGCCGTCGGTGCAGGTGACCTGCGTCTCGGGCAGATTATTCATCAGTTGCTCAAACAAGCGGATACCAATACGCACCGCCAGCAGGAATTGCCCCTGCTGCGTCGGCACGAAGCCTCGAAATCAGATGCCGCCGACGACGTATTTATTGAAGGCGTTGGTAATCTCATGACTCAGATGGCGCAGTGCTGCCATCCGGTACCGGGGGATGATATCCGTGGCTATGTCACGATAGGGCGCGGAGTGACTGTCCACCGTAGTGATTGCGAAAATCTCCTGCATCTTGCAGCGATGGAATCCCGGCGTGTGCTGCAAGTGAGTTGGGGGCGTCGTCCTGGCAAATTGTATCCGGTGGAGATGGTGATCAGTGCCTATGACCGGACCGGTCTGCTGAGTGATGTCAGTGCGTTGCTCGCCAATGAAAAAGTGAACGTCGTTGCAGTGAATACGCGCTCCGACCAGGGTGATAATACGGCGTCCATGAGTCTCACCGTGGAAGTTGATAGTCTCGAGCGTCTCGCTCGGGTGATGAACAGAATCGAGCAATTGCCCAACGTCGTAAAAACACGGCGCGTGCGGGCAGGGGGCTGACGTGGCTTTTACTGTTCAGGATCTGACTTACGTAATGAGCCGCCTGCGCGATCCAGAGACGGGTTGCCCGTGGGATCTTAAGCAAAATTTTGCCTCGATATTGCCGCATACCCTTGAGGAAGCCTATGAGGTTGCTGACGCTATTGAGCGGCAGGATTGGCCACACCTTGAAGAAGAGTTGGGTGATTTGCTTTTTCAGGTCATCTTCTATGGTCA
Source organism: Thalassolituus sp. UBA3500 (assembly GCF_002377545.1). Taxonomy (NCBI): domain Bacteria; kingdom Pseudomonadati; phylum Pseudomonadota; class Gammaproteobacteria; order Oceanospirillales; family Oceanospirillaceae; genus Thalassolituus; species Thalassolituus sp. UBA3500. Next base: position 278,229 of record NZ_DFQB01000001.1, read on the forward strand.
GATGGGCAGCGAGAAACGGTTGTTTACCCTCGGGAGCATCGTTGATCGTCTGGTTGCTAAGTTAATCCGGCGTCATCCCCATGTATTTCCAGAAGGTACGATTGAGAGTCAACGTGCCCCAGATGAAGTGCCCGATGAAGAGTGGATTAACCAGCGCTGGGATGAAATAAAAGCGGAAGAAAAGGCGCTGTCACCGCAGGTCAGTAAAACCACGTTGCTGTCCGATGTGCCCGTCACCTTGCCGGCCATTACACGGGCGGTGAAGCTTCAGAAAAAAGCCTCATCCGTCGGCTTTGACTGGCCTGAGAAAGATCCAGGCGTCGTAGACAAGATTCGTGAAGAGCTTGATGAAGTTATCGTCGAACTCGAAGCTGGGAATACGGAACTGCTGGAGAAAGAAATCGGTGACCTGCTGTTTGCTGTTGTGAATCTCGCCCGTCATCATAAAATAAATCCTGAGGTTGCTCTGAGAGGTACCAACGAGCGTTTTCAGAAGCGTTTTGATCATGTCGAGCAGGCCTCAGACCATGCCGGCGGTTGGGAAAACATGTCCGCTGACGACATGGATGCGGCTTGGCGACGAGCCAAGCAACTCAGCGACTGAATAACACGTCAGCGATGGGAAAAACATAAAGCAACTTCCCATCGCATCCCTTTTAATTGTGCTTGATCAGTGTCTGTCTCCAGACAGCACTTCACGATACTTTCGCGCTAATTCGAGAAAGCGAGGGGTAAGCCCAACATCTTCATACAGCGGGAATCCATCTTCGTCTTCAGCTACCACCTTATCGCCAGCGATGTAGGGGAAGCCCGACGCCATATCATCCAGGGCTGCGCTGATAAGATCCCGGAGAATCTGCTCTTTCGACATAGAAGGAAACATTTCCGCCAATGCCTCGATGCGAGCGGCATCGTTGACACTCAATGGCAATGAATAGCTTTCCTCTGTGAGTTCAGCCCCAAATTCAGAAGCCCAGTGTTGCATCAGTTCATTAACTTTCACGTCATACTCCTCACGCTATTGCCTATACTGTTCAGGCAGTAAAGTTATGGCAAAAGTTTCTGCTTTTTTCATCCTCTTCTGGAAACTTTGGCAGGGAAATAAATCTGAGCGGTGGCAAGCAACCGCAGTGGCCTTGAGTTTCCGCGGATTTAGCGCACACTGAAGTATCCACTTTTTACAATCTACTGACGCCGTCAGGGCAAAATCAGAACCGGTCTGCATACTATGAAGACCATAGGGAGATGATAATGAAAGAACTCGACGCGCTGCTTCGCGATAAAGTAAGAATGTTGGGAAACGCGCTGGGAAACACCATTCGTAATGATCTTGGCGAAGATACATTGGCGCAGATAGAAACGATCCGTAAACAGGCAAAGCGGGCCCGGACGGGGGATGAAGAAGAGCGGGATAAACTGCTGGGCCTGTTAAAAGGCCTGAGCGACGATTCCTTAGTCCCCGTGGTGCGGGGCTTTAATCAGTTTCTTAATCTGGCCAACCTGGCGGAACAGCAGCATGGTATCAGCTGGCGCAGAGAAGAAGCTGGCGAAGAGTCCACCGATACGATGTTTCCGGATCTGATAAAACGTTTAGTCGAAGCCGGTATTGAGGGTGACGATCTTACGTCCAAGGTTGCTGCGGCGAATGTTGAACTCGTACTCACCGCACACCCAACTGAAGTCACCCGCCGTACTCTGATTCAGAAATACGATGAGCTATCGCATCTCTTACAACAGCGTGATGATTTGCATGACGACCATCCATCTCTGGCGTCGATTGAAGAACGCATCTCTTGTTTAATTAACGAGATATGGCATACCGACGAAATTCGTAAGGTGCGCCCGACCGCCGTTGATGAAGCCAAGTGGGGTTTCGCGGTTATCGAGAACTCCCTCTGGTATGCCATCCCTGAAATGTTACGCAGCATGAACATTGACCTGATGGAAAGGGGAGCGCCTGCATTACCGTTGGACGCAGTACCTGTTCGCTTTTCGTCATGGATGGGGGGAGACCGGGATGGTAACCCAAACGTAACTTCAACAGTGACTGAGGAAGTTCTGTACCTTGCACGATGGATGGCCGCTGACCTCTATTTACGGGATATCGAACATCTCGGCAGCCAGTTATCTATGTATGCGGGCACAGCCCAATTCAAAGAAAAGTACCAGAGTCATGAGCCTTATCGTGAGTGTCTGCATGAGTTGAGAGCCCGGCTGGAAAATACTCGCGAATGGGCACAGGCAAATGTTGATGGTGAAGTTTGTGAGCTGGAGCCTTTGCTCGATGACGCTGAGTTGATCGAGCCTCTAAAAGCTTGCTACGACAGCCTTGTCGGATGTGGGCTGAAATCCATTGCCGATGGTGACCTGCTAGACACGTTACGTCGGTGTGCCTGTTTCGGGCTTGCCCTCGTTCGTCTGGATGTGCGTCAGGAATCAACGCGACATAGCGCCGTGCTGGCCGAAATCTGCGATTTTTACAGTTGGGGTAACTACCTTGAATGGTCCGAAGAAAAGAAACAGGAGTTTCTATTAAAAGAACTGACATCGCGACGTCCATTGATACCAGAATTCTGGGAGCCGTCAGATGAAGTTGCTGAAGTTCTGGCGACGACCAGAGTACTCGCTCAGCCGATCGGTCGCGGGGTGTCCTGTTATATTATTTCGATGGCCAGTGAGCCGTCTGATATTTTATCCGTTGCACTGTTATTAAAGTCTTCGGGTGTCCGGCACAACCTGCCTGTCGTCCCTCTTTTTGAAACCTTATCTGATCTTGAACAGTCCGGCCCGAGAATGGAAAAGCTGTGGCAGGTTCCATGGTACAGAGAATACAGCCAATGTCGTCAGCAGGTCATGATCGGTTATTCAGATTCATCGAAGGATGCAGGCCAGCTTGCTGCCGTTTGGGCGCAGTATCAGGCACAGGAAATTCTGTCCCGGGTCGCCGATGAACAAGGGTACTCGCTGCGATTGTTTCATGGCCGGGGGGGAACCGTTGGTCGTGGCGGCGGCCCGGCGCATCGGGCAATTCTTGCTCAACCTCCAGGGTCGGTGCGTGGCGGTCTGCGGGTGACCGAACAGGGTGAAATGATACGATTTAAGTTCGGTCTTCCCGAAATTGCGGAGCGGAATCTGAAAATTTATATATCCGCCGTACTCGAAGCTAACCTGTTACCCCCTCAAGGACCCGTTAAGGAATGGCGCGATACCATGAGTGAGCTAGCGGGCGTTGGTGTTGACTCTTATCGTGCCATGGTTCGGGATAACCCTGATTTTGTGAGTTATTTCCGCGCTGCTACGCCTGAGCAGGAGCTTGGAAAGTTATCACTCGGAAGTCGTCCGGCAAGACGACGTTCTGGTGGAGGTATCGAAACCCTGCGTGCGATCCCATGGATTTTTGCCTGGACACAGATCCGTTTAATGTTGCCCGCCTGGTTGGGGGCAGACAGTGCTTTGGAAGACCAGATTCACCGGGGCAAGCTGTCTACCTTACGGCAGATGTACTGTGAGTGGCCATTTTTCAGAACCTACATAGATATGCTGGAAATGGTCTTGTCGAAGGCGGATGCCGCGATTGCCGCGTATTACGAAGCCTTGCTGGTTGAGCCCGATATGCAACCGCTCGGAAGCCTGTTGCGGCAGCGTCTCGGTGATGTGACGGTACTGGTTCTGCAGGTTAAGGAGCAAAGCGAATTATTAGAGCACAATCAGAGTCTGCAGCAGTCGATGCAGGTCCGTGATCCATATACCGATCCTCTGCACTATCTTCAGGCCGAGCTGCTCTATCGTGAGCGTCAGTCCGCTGATGTGGTCAGTACAGAAGTAGAGAAAGCGCTCATGGTTACCATGGCGGGCATTGCTGCTGGGATGCGTAATACGGGCTGATTGCCCGTGTTCTCTGGCTCTCAGAAGGCCCCGACCAAGGTTGTGCTGGTTGTACAGGTGATTTCATCTAGAATCACTTGAGCAATAGCTGGCTAAAGAGTAAGGTTAGGCCTATTTTTCTCTCTGGCTGATCAAATATTGAACAATAATGAACAGTCCAGTACCGATTTTGTTTATCGAGGAGCAGGCTCATGCGCGTCATTCTTCTAGGGGCTCCGGGTGCGGGTAAAGGTACCCAGGCCCAGTTCATCTGTGAAAAATTCTCAATTCCCCAGATTTCAACCGGGGATATGCTGCGAGCTGCAGTAAAGGCAGGCAGTGAGCTTGGCCTTAAAGTGAAAGAAATTATGGAAACAGGTGGCCTGGTATCTGACGAGATTATTATTGATCTGGTTAAAGAGCGTATCCAATCTGACGATTGCGCCAATGGTTTCCTGTTTGATGGCTTCCCGCGTACGATTCCTCAGGCTGAAGCCATGATCGAAGCCGGTGTTGATATCGACTACGTTGTCGAGATCGATGTCGATGACGAAGAAATTGTTAAGCGTCTGAGCGGCCGTCGCGTTCACCCGAATTCAGGTCGTGTGTACCACGTGATTTATAACCCTCCAGTAAATGAAGGGAAAGATGACGAAACTGGTGAAGATCTGATTCAGCGCGATGACGATCAGGAAGACACTGTGCGTAAGCGTTTATCAATCTATCATGAGCAGACCGCTCCATTGGTAAGCTTCTACAAGAAGCTGCGTGAAGAGAAGGGCGAATCAGCTCCAGAATACGTTCATGTTCCAGGTGTAGGTTCTTTGTCTGACATCACTGAAAAAGTTACGAGCGCTTTAAGTTAAGTTCTCAAATAACTCTAATGAAAGGAGCCGCAAGGCTCCTTTTTTGTTTCTATAAATTAATACCCGAATAAGAAATAAAGTTCAGCCGGTGTTCCTGTTGCGCTTAATTCGCTCTTCCTCTTACCGACTTCCTTCCAGAAATTTTCAATTCATATGGCCATTATTGATCCATCAACCATGTGTTAATGATTCATAGTCTCCGGGATAAATCTCGATTAGCCGAAGATTCATTGAAACTGACACCCGATAGATGGCGTCGGGAACTCAGCCGGATTTTGTTCTCTAATTAACGGTATGGGCCCTGAAATTTCACTCATTTGGGCCAGATATGCATTCTGCATTTAAAAAATCGAGGATTTTTTTGTTTTTTTTATGAAAAATACTATTATTCCGTCGGTTACTTTATATACTGTATTGAAGTATGAAGATTTACTTATGTGAATTATCACTACTAAGTAAGTCCACAACGAATCGGGGATTCACTGATTATCAGCCCCACCGCTTTTATAAACAGGTAAGTAAAAGAGGAAATACCTATGGCTAAAACTAAAGCACCTGCCAAGCGCGGCCGGAAGCCTGCGGCGAAAAAGCCGGTTGAGTCTGCGGTACCTGCTGCTGTTGCAAAGGCAACGAACGCCGTTGAAAAAGCGGTGGCAGCTCAGTCCAAGCAGAAAGAACGTGTCACTGCCGCTGAAACCAAGCTGAAGCAAGCAAAAGTGAAAGCTGCTGGTCCAAAGGCCACTGCCGCGACTAAGCGCTCAGTAGCGACTGCTACTAAGGCGGTCAAAACTCAGAAAGAGAAACTCTCTGAATTGACGCAGAAGGTTGCTGAAGCCAAGAAAGACCTCAAAATTGCAGAACTGAAAGCCCGCATTGAAGCGACTGCTGCGAAGGCTGAAGAAACTGTTAAAAGTTATGCTAAGACACTGGCTGATAAAGCAGAGGCCGATCTCGAGAAAGCTCTGACTAAATTTGCTACTCAATGGCGTAGCAAGCGCGATAAACAGGACGCCCGTAAAGTTAAAGCTCGCACTACCGCTGAGAACAAAAAGGTATCTGCTGCCTCTAAGAAAGTAGAATCATCAATTAAATCGCTCGAAGCTAAGCCAGCGGCGAAGCGTGGTCGTCCTGCTAAGGCATCTGCGCCAGCGAAAGCAAGCACGGCGCCGAAGAAGCGCGGTCGTCCAGCTAAGGCAACCACTGCTGCAAAAGCCAGTACCACTGCCGCACCGAAGAAACGTGGCCGTCCAGCTAAAGCGACTACAGCAACTAAAGCGACTAAGGCAGCTACCACTGCGGCACCTAAGAAGCGCGGCCGTCCAGCTAAAGCTACGACAGCCAAAGCGGCACCTAAAAAAGCAGCAGCTAAGAAAACAGCAGCCGCTAAGCCGTCTGCGGCACCGAAGAAGCGTGGTCGTCCAGCTAAGGCAGCGACGACAGCAGCTAAGCCAGCGGCGCCGAAAGCAGCGCCAAAGAAGCGTGGTCGTCCACCTAAGGCGGCAGCAGCTAAGCCAGCAGCGCCAGCACCTGCTCCGGCTGCTGAAGAGAAGAAAGATTCTTCAGAATCTTAATTCTCCGCTTTGTGAAAGAACCCGGCTCGTCCGGGTTTTTTTATGCCTGACGTTCCTCGCTGTCCGACAGTGAGCTGCGGCATTCTCCCGCTGAATCCTGATATACTCCCCGCATCATTGATCGGTGGTATTCAAATGTCTGTAATTCTCACAATCGACGCATCTTCCTCACTCTGCTCTGTTGCGCTGAATATCAACGGCGAACTGGTCTGGAATACAGAAGAACAGCCAAGACGTCACGCCCAGCGTCTGCTCCCGATGATAGACGATATTCTGGCTGATTCAGGTATTTCCAGGCATCAGCTTGATGGTCTGGCGTTTGGTCGTGGCCCAGGGTCATTTACCGGAATACGGATTGCCGTATCTGTGGCACAGGGGCTTGCTTTAGGATTAGATCTTCCTGTCTGTGGTGTATCGTCTCTTGAGACTGTAGCACTCGCTGCTGCTTCAAATGATGAGACTGCAAGCAAGGTGCTTGCGATTATGGATGCACACATGGGAGAGGTGTTCTGGGGGCAGTTCGACGTTATAGATGGAATGACTCAGGCCGGTGGTGTTGAGCAGGTGGGGTCACCGGAATTATGCCTGACGCAGGCAAGTGAATTCGGAGGGCTGCTTGCTGGTGATGGCCTCAGCTTAGCGCCTTTTAGTGAGTTGAATTCAGCATACGCAACGATTCAGCCGGAAGCTCGCATCATGGCAGCACTGGCGGACCGGGAATGGAATAATGGCAATTTCGGCTCACCCGATAATCAATTACCGGTATATCTGCGTAACTCTGTTGCATGGAAAAAGCTGGATGAACAGCCAAGCCTTCTGAAGCGAAATTAACATAGGAAGTTGTTACCCGTGGATCTACTCGAAATTATTGTCCTTGCAGTATTACAGGGCCTGACCGAATTTCTTCCAATCAGTAGCTCTGCGCATCTGATTCTGCCTTCCCGCATGTTGGGTTGGGAGGATCAGGGGCTCGCATTTGATGTGGCTGTTCATGTTGGAACACTCGCGGCTGTTATTGTCTATTTCCGTGCAGAGATTATACGTCTGTTACAGGGCTGGTTAACGACCGGCTTTACCCGACACCCCAATGCCGATGGGCGGCTGGCGTGGTACGTCGCGTTGGCAACTATTCCGGCAGGGCTTGCTGGTTTATTGCTGAACGACTGGATTGAGGTGAATCTTCGTTCTACGGCGGTAATAGCAGCGACTACCATAGGCTTTGGCATTCTTTTGGGGGTTGCGGACCGGGTCCGGCACGGCCGAGCAGGCTTAGGGGAGATCACACTCCTGATGGCGATGGTGATAGGCGTAGCTCAGATGTTCGCATTGATACCAGGCACATCACGGTCAGGGATTACTATTACGGCGGCACTTCTGATTGGTATGCAGCGGGTCGATGCGGCTAAGTTTTCGTTTCTTCTTTCTATCCCCCTTATTCTCGCCGCCGGTGGTTTAAAGACGCTGGAATTAGCCGAGCAGTCGACCGCTGTTGACTGGCAATCGCTGGTGCTGGGAATTGCTATCTCGGCAGTCAGTGCCTGGATTTGTATTTATTATTTTCTGGCGTTTATTAATCGGATCGGCATGATGCCATTTGTTATTTATCGATTAATTCTTGGCGCTATATTGCTTCTGTTTTTCGTATAGATATGACCCACATATACTGCGCTTCTGAATTAGTACCTCACTTACGCACGTTTGCCGATTCATTTGGGTTGACGATCGCGAGCGCAAAATTGCCTGAGGACCTTGAGTACCATCTTCACCATGATGGTCATGCCCTGGGATTGGTCCGTGCTGATGTGCCGAAAGCCAGAGTTTTTGTTGATTTCTGCGCTGGTGCTACGGCCCACAGGCGCAAATTCGGAGGCGGTAAAGGCCAGGATATTGCCAAGGCGGTCGGTGTCAGTTCGGCGTACATACCAACAGTGGTGGATGCGACAGCCGGGCTTGGCCGGGATTCTTTTGTGCTGGCAACGCTAGGCTGTCAGGTGACGGCCATTGAACGTCAGCCTGTCGTGGCCGCCTTACTTCAGGATGGACTGGAACGAGCGCGCACGGATGGCGAAGTTTCGGATATTGTTGGGCGTATTGATTTAATACATGCGTCCGCGCATCAATGGCTTGCTGCTCAGGCGAGTGCCTCCGTAGATATTGTGTATCTTGATCCTATGTTTGAACATGACCCGAAGAAGAAGGCGGCGGTCAAAAAAGATATGCAGGCGTTTAGAGAGGTTGTTGGTCAGGATGTCGATTCTGACGACCTGTTAGGTCCGGCACTGCATGCAGCACGCTGTAGGGTCGTTGTTAAGCGTGCCCGTAAGGCGCAACCCCTTGCCGGACGCAGGCCATCATACAGCATCACAGGTAAGTCTAATCGCTTTGATGTTTATGCTTTGGCCAGAGTGGAAGCTCCGGCCAGAGCTGTTCTGCTTTAAAGGCTTATGAGAATAGTCTGCCTCAGGTTGGCGTCCAACAGGTTTTCCAGGATCGCCATCAGCGGATTGAGATCTTCGTCGAAAGATAGAATGTCGTCCTCACCGCAGCTGATCATTCCACTCTCGATTAATTGACGGATAAGGGCACGGAACAGTGCTTTATCGAAAAACTCCGGCGCGTTTATCCCATACAGTAAGCTCAGACGTTGAGCCAGAAGTGTCGACTGCTCTTCCAGTTGTTGGGCTGTCAGGTTTCCACTGCCCTGGTGTTTCAGGCGGGAAATCGACAGAAAATAGCGTTGAAGCGTTTGTGAAATTGGATCGGCGAGGCTTTGCAGCATCGGCAGGTTGTCCCCATCAATGCGGCAATGATAGTGACCATCACTCGGCTCAAGATAACCACGTTTTTCCAGTACGTCCAGCCAGCTGTTAATTGCTTCTTCGAGCGTATCTTCTGTCCAGTGAAGGAAGAGTTCAGCCTTAAGGAAAGGGTACAAGGCCTGACAACTTTCGAGGATGTCTGCCTGTGTACAGCGGCGATTATTCAGTAGCAGGCAGGCGATTAATGATGGCAAAGCAATAATATGAAGAACATTGTTACGGTAATACGTAAGAGTGACTGCCTGGCGTTCGTTGGTCTGAATCAGGTCGCCCATATCATGTGAGCTGCGGGATACACAACCCAGCTCTTCTGCGTGGGCTAGCCAGTCGCTTGCGTGTCCGTCGGGCAGTACAGTCATGTCAGAGTATGGCACCATCGCCAGGAGGTCACGGTACGCTTCCATATGACGCATCAATTGATTTTCATCCATTGCCTGTCGTGGCGATGCCAGAATAGCGAGTGCGATCAGGTTAATAGGGTTGACCGATGCTGCCCGGTTTATTTCGGTGACTACCGTCGTTGCCAGTTCATCCACCAGTTCTGGAGCCCAGTCCGGTCGATAGTTGCACGCTTCGTAATCCTGATTACTCCAGCCAGGATGACGCTCTTCGAGGTAAGGCGACAGGTGAATAGGCTCGCCAAAGGTTACATTGACCTTACCGAACGATTTTTTAAAGGAGCGTAGCGTACCCAGTACATCAAGAAGACTTTCTTTTTTCTTCGCTTTTCCGCGCAGTTCGCCGAGGTAGCTTTTTTCTTCGAATACTTTTTCATAACCAGTATAAACAGGTACGAACACCATCGGCTTTTTAGAGTCGCGCAGGTAAGAACGCACGGTCATCGCAAGCATTCCAGCTTTTGGGCTGAGAGTCCGGCCTGTACGCGAGCGGCCACCTTCGACGAAATATTCTGACGAATATCCATGGGTAAATACCGAATGCAGGTATTCATCAAACACGGCTGCGTATAGGGGGTTGCCACGGAAGGTCCGACGCATAAAAAAAGCACCGCCACGACGAAGAATTGATCCGACGACAGGCATATTGAGGTTGATGCCCGCGGCAATCTGAGGGAGCTGCAGTCCATGGTGATAGAGAACGTAGGAGAGCAGGAGGTAATCAATATGGCTGCGATGGCAGGGAACATAGACGACAGTGTTGTCTTTGCCGACTTCTTTTACCTGCTCAATATTGTGAACAGCGGTTCCGTTGTAAATCTTATTCCATACCCAGGTCAGCAGGATATCCAGAAAGCGAACGTTGGTGTATGAAATATTCGACGCAATTTCATCGGCGTACTTGAGGGCGCGGCGTCTGAGCTTTTCGCGTTTCAGACCATTCTCTTTTATTTCGTCTTCAATGGCCTGGCGAACCATCGGGCGGTTCGGAATCTGATGGACGAGGGTACGTCGGTGAGAAAGCTCAGGGCCTAAAACCGATTTTGTCACTTTGCGATTGTGCACTCGTAACACACGGGCCAGTTTACGGGCGACCAGTTCAGGGGAGGTTTCTCCCGCCGCCAGTTCACGCAGGGACAAAGGTTCAGAGAAATGAACAAAGGTATTGCGCCCATTGAAAAGAATCGCAAACATCGTCATAACGCGACCGCCGAGGCTACCGGCATTTTGAAGCCAGATACGCAGGAATGAACGTTCGCGTTCGGGGGAGCGCCCCCACATTACCCGGACTGGCATGACCTGGATGTCGCGACTGTCATCCGCAAGCATCCATTCAGCTTGCCTTTTCAGGTGGCGAGGAATTGTCGCAAGTCCATCTTTGCGGAACGGGTTTCCGGGGCGTCGATAAATACCAAAATAAGGATTACCGGGTAGGGTACCGTTCAGTCTTTGTTGAAAAGGCGCTTGCCAACCACGCTCAGAAACTTCTTTGTTGATGACGATCTGCTCAGCGTAGGAAGGATAGAGCATTGCGTAAATGACCGGCTGGTCAGGGGCCAGTTTCACTTTATCTTTTTCGGCACCAATGATTTTCGTCTTGACCAGTTTATAAAGCAGCTTTTGCTGCCACTGATTGATTCGTATACGTAACTTTCGGATGACGCTCATAGATGAACCTGTAAAAAAGAACCACTTCAAGTCGCGGATTATATGTTATCCACGTGACAATTACTGGTGCTGCACAGCCAATTAATAGTGCGGTGGTGGCGGTTCGTCCGCTGGGTTGGCAATTCCACTGTCGTTTGACTGGATTTGCTCCATGCGTCGATACATATGTTGCAGTGCTTCTTTAGCTAACCGGAATTCGGCTGAAACGGTCGCGAGTTCCTGATTCAGAGTCTCTACCGTATCCTCGAGATATGCGATGCGCGTTTCAAGTTGAGTGACTCTTTCGGCCGCGGGCGGCAATTTATTTTCCATGATTGCAGTCTCTATGCGCTATCGTGTTGATTTTTTTGGTTAATTGGGCTTTCATAGCCCACTTGTCAATGGTCTGGGACGGTATTTTTACGTATATCGGGCATCCCGTCGCTGGCCGGCATAATAACAACGAGTGATTCGGGATAACACATGGGTAAGTTAATGGTTCGTAAATTAATCGTAGCAGTCATATTTGCAGTAATAGCGCCGTTTGTTGTTGTAGCGCTGATTGCAGGTCTGGCTAAAGATGTTCAACTGGCCAGCGGTGCTGTTGTCAGCTTTTCAACATTGCTGAATTCAGAGGGGATGGCAGTCGCACTGATTGTTATGGCGATTCTGGCATTCATCATCAGCTTTGTGTCAGCGCAGCTGGTTCCGGCGCGTCGTCGTCGTCAGCGTAGCAGTGGCACTATGGTCGAAAGTGATGTGGAAGACGGTCGTGAACGCGGTGTCGTTAAATGGTTCAACGTGAAAAAAGGCTTTGGCTTTATCACCTGGGACGAGGGCGAGGATGTGTTTGTCCATTTCCGCTCTATCCGTGGGCAGGGGCATCGCTCACTGACCGAAGGTCAGCGTGTTAAGTTCAGCGTTGTTCGCGGAGATAAAGGCCCTCAGGCAGAAGATGTATCAGCGATACGCTGAACCTGATGAGCATCAAAAAAGCGGCCTTGGCCGCTTTTTTTGTATCTGACATCAGCCTCATCAGAGGCTGTTATATTTTCTCTTGATGCAGAGAGAGTTCATCGCAGCTCTGCGACTCACATAGCCAGCAAAGCGTGATTTTCAGATGAGACCAGAGCATAGGCTTCCTCCTTTCTATAACTGGAGTATAGACAGGAGGTCCCATTGTGCTTCGGCATGACCTGAAAGTCAGGCTGTTGAGGTGATTGATCTCAGAGCTTCAGCAACGATTTCAGCAGGCGTGGATTGGCCACAGCAACATTCGCTGGGGCTGACACTCGGGGAGCACCATCGATGGCTGCGAGCAGACATCCAGCTTCAGAGGTCAGGAGTGTGCCGGCGTTCAGTGAAATGGCATCCAGGTCAGAAACCAGCGCTGCCTGGAAGCGGTCTGCCGCAACGTAGGCCATGGTCAGAATACCTGAGCCAATAGAGCGTACGTCGTAGTTTGATTCCATCAGGCGCATCACTTTGGCGCGTTGGTCGGCAGCGTTGTCGCTGAGTCCCATGGGCTGAGTGAATGCAGTAATGGCATCCGTCAGGGTAGTGACGCCACCGCAGCGGATACGGCGACCATTCAGCTGAGTACCACGACCACGCGAAGCACTGAACTCATCGCCGTTCATCGGGTTCAGAACTACGCTGTGCTCTGTACGGTCTTTGTGCAGACAATTGATGATGATAGCGAACGCCGGAATACCTACGCGGAAGTTAGCGAGATCATCGATCACACAGATTTGCCAAACGGGTTGGCCTTCTTTACCAGCATTAAAGCCTGTTTCGCGGCCTTCGAAGTTGTCGTCGGCAAGTGACTTTTTCAGCTCGAAAATAATGCTCTTCTCGAGACCAATGGTGCAGTCAGCAATAAACTTAGCTTTTTCCTGATCAGTACTCTGAGCAGCATCAAAACGGTCAAGACGACGAACCAGATCCTGACCGGCGTTGCGCGCAGCGCGCAGCGCCAGATTCACCATGGGTTGCATAGGGTATTCCTGTTGCTTTAAAGAACGTGAGGCAGGGCGACAGGCCTTGCCTCCAAAAATCGGCCGCGAAGTATAACAGCGTAAAACTGGTTGGCGAAGTCCCTTTTGCGCTACACTTTCCGCCTTTACATTCCTACCACGTCGGGTCTTACATGCTGAACAGAATCTGTGTCGTGATGGTTAACACCACACATTCCGGAAATATAGGTGCAGCGGCGCGGGCGATGAAGAACATGGGGCTGAGTCGCCTGCTCTTAGTCGACCCTATTGCCAGTATTGATGAAGAGGCAATTCAACGCTCTTCCCGTGCCGAAGATATTCTCCATAACGCTGAAATTCATCCGACACTCGAGAGCGCGATTGCCGGCTGTGGTCTGGTGGTTGGCACCAGCGCCCGGAGTCGCAGCGTCCCATGGCCCTTGATGACACCTCGTCAATGCGGGGAAAGGGTGGCTCAGGCTGCAGCTGCGGGCAATGATATTGCGCTCGTCTTTGGACGGGAAAGCCGGGGGCTTACCAACGAAGAGCTACATCTGTGTAATGCGCACGTACATATACCGACGGATGAAAGCTTTTCATCACTGAATGTGGCCCAGGCGATTCAGGTCATGGCCTATGAAATGCGCATCGCGCTGACTCAGGATGAGAGTTCAGGCGCGGGACAGCGCTGGGGTGTAGACTGGGATTATCCGATGGCAACGCATGATCAGTTGAACGGTATGTTGCAGCATATGGAGCAGACTCTGGTTGAGATTGGCTTCCTTGACCCCAATACTCCCAAGCAACTGATGACACGTGTGCGCCGGCTGTTTCAGCGGGCGGCTCCGGATCGCATGGAAATTAATATTCTCAGGGGCATGCTGGCGGCCATTCAACGGCGCACAGATGCCTCAGAGTCTGATGAAAAAGGGGATAAGGCTTGAGTATCCGTCAATTGCGCGAAGATATCGCATGTGTGTTCGACAGGGACCCGGCGGCACGGAATACCTTCGAGGTACTCACAACCTATCCGGGTGTCCATGCGATCATGCACTACCGCCTGGCCAACTGGTTATGGCGTCGTGGCCTGAAATGGTTCGCGCGTGTGCTTTCTACGTTCAGTCGTTGGATGACGGGAATCGAGATTCACCCGGGCGCAACCATTGGTAACCGCTTCTTCATTGATCACGGCATGGGCGTGGTGATTGGTGAAACCGCTGAGATTGGCGACGATGTGACCCTTTACCATGGTGTGACTCTTGGTGGCACAAGCTGGAATAAAGGTAAGCGTCACCCAACCTTGCACGATGGTGTTGTGGTCGGTGCAGGCGCTAAGGTGCTAGGCCCGATTACTGTAGGCGCTGACGCTCGTATTGGTTCTAACGCTGTGGTGACCAAGGATGTGCCTGAATCTGTCACTGTGGTGGGCATTCCAGGGCGTATTATCCGCAAGGCGAGTACGGATGCTGAGAACCGCCGGCGGGAAATGGCTGCGAAGATAGGGTTTGATGCGTACGGTATGACCGATGATATGCCCGACCCGATCGCGCGCTCGATCCACAACCTTATGGATCACATGCATCACGTCGATAAGAAAATCGACAATATGTGCCGTGCGTTGAGTAATCTGGGCGACCACAGTTGTGAGGATGCGCTTCCTGAGTTGGAAGAGGAAACCTTTGTCAGCCTGCATGAGCGCCTCGAAGCAGAACGAGAGAAGTCTTCCGGGGACTGACAAAAGCTTGCGCAAGATAGTTGACTGTTTTAGTCGGAGATACGCATAATCAGACCAGTACTAACGAGGTGAAACTATGCGTTTAACGACGAAAGGCCGTTATGCCGTAACAGCAATGCTCGACCTGGCCATTCATGCGCGTCAGGGACCGGTGAGTCTGAATGACATCTCCGGCCGTCAGGGGATCTCCCTGTCGTATCTCGAGCAATTGTTTGCCAAATTGAGACGCAATGGTCTGGTCTCCAGTGTTCGCGGCCCGGGCGGAGGCTATCAGCTGAGTCGTGACGATGCCGATATCAACGTCGCTGAGATTGTGGATGCGGTCAACGAATCCATGGACGCTACCCGCTGTAACCGCAAAGGGGATTGTCAAGATGGCGAAGAATGCCTGACGCACCATTTGTGGATGGACTTGAGCGATCAGATTC
This sequence comes from Thalassolituus sp. UBA3500, assembly GCF_002377545.1. Taxonomy (NCBI): domain Bacteria; kingdom Pseudomonadati; phylum Pseudomonadota; class Gammaproteobacteria; order Oceanospirillales; family Oceanospirillaceae; genus Thalassolituus; species Thalassolituus sp. UBA3500. The sequence goes on from NZ_DFQB01000001.1 coordinate 293,533, forward strand.
ACAACTTTCTTAAGAATATATCCCTGTACCAACTTATCGAGCGTCGCGAAATCAAAGATATCGCCAGTCGTCAGGAGCGTGGTGTACGCGACCGTATCGACAGTCTCTTGATTACTGACAGCATGGATAACACCCGCTCGGCTTGACGCCGGAGATCCGCTGAGGACAATGCGCGTTAAAACCCTGTGATGCGGATACCGTAATGAAATCAATTTATCTCGACTACGCAGCGACGACTCCCTGTGCACCGGAGGTCGCTGACGCAATAGCAGCCTGTCTGACACTGGAAGGTAACTTTGCGAATCCTGCATCACGGTCACATCGTTATGGCTGGCAAGCGGAGCAGGCGGTAGAGACTGCTCGTGGTCAGGTGGCCAGTTTGATTGGTGCTGATACACGCGAGATCGTCTGGACATCCGGCGCGACAGAAAGCAATAATCTCGCGGTCAAAGGCTTTGTTGAGGCCCTTCGTCGCGAACAACCTCAAGCACCACTTCATATCATTACGTCTGCTATCGAGCATAAGGCAATTCTCGATACGGTTGCTTATCTTGAAGCATGGCACAAAGTGGATGTTACCTACCTTGCTCCCAACGCAGATGGCTTGATTCAGCCAACACAGGTGGCGGACGCTCTGACTGAGAACACCTGCCTTGTCACCCTGATGGCGGTCAACAACGAATTGGGAACGATGACCGATATCCCAGCGATAGCGAATATCCTTAAGCGCCACAAAGCGTTGCTGCATGTCGATGCCGCCCAGGCCGTTGGTAAGCTTGAGGTGAATGTGAACGACTGGGGCGTTGATATGCTGTCGGTATCAGCACACAAGTTTTATGGGCCCAAGGGGATCGGTGCTTTGTACGTGCGTCGTGATCCTCAGGTGCCACTAGTTAGTCAGATTCATGGTGGTGGTCACGAGCGCGGCATGCGCTCTGGCACCTTGCCAACGCATCAGTTGGTGGGCTTCGGCGAGGCGGCTCGTCTGGTCAGTGAGCAACTAGCGATGGATGAAGCACGTATCCGCGAGTTGCGAGATCGTCTGTGGGCTGGAATATCCGAACTCGGTGATGTTTGGATAAATGGACATCCTGAAGCACGGGTCGCCAATCACCTCAACGTAAGCTTTGCGGCTGTGGACGGTGAAATCCTGCTCGCCAGTCTGGCCAAGGTGGCCGTATCGTCGGGCTCTGCCTGCACGTCTGCCAGTGTTGAACCATCCTATGTTCTGAAGGCGATTGGACGTAGTGATCAGTTGGCCCATGCCGGTTTGAGATTGAGTGTGGGGCGCTATACCACAGAAGAGGAAATCGACTTCGCCATCACTGAGATTTCGCGTGTTGTGAGCCTGCTTCGTAAACAGTGAGTGAGTTGCGGCATCCTTTATACAACTTTCATAGAAAGGTGCGTATAATCCGCGGGTTTTGAACCCTAAACACACACAAATACCTACATTGGAGCTAAAAAATGGCTGTAGAACGCACTCTGTCCATCATCAAACCAGATGCTGTTGCTAAAAACGTAATCGGCGAAATCGTAACTCGCTTTGAAAAAGCTGGCCTGCAGGTTGTTGCTGCAAAAATGCTGAAGCTGGACGACGAAAAAGCTGGCGGTTTCTACGCTGAGCACAAAGAGCGTCCTTTCTTCGGTGATCTGGTTGGTTTCATGACTTCTGGTCCTGTTGTTGTTCAGGTACTGGAAGGTGAAAACGCGATCGCTAAGAACCGCGAATTGATGGGTGCGACTAACCCTAAAGAAGCTGACGCTGGCACTATCCGTGCTGACTTCGCTGAAAGCATCGATGCTAACGCTGTTCACGGTTCTGACTCTGCTGAGTCTGCAGCGCGTGAAATTGATTATTTCTTCAATGCTGAAGAAATCTGCGCACGCTAAGTGATGCAGTGGGGCAGTAGCAACGCTGGCTGCCCCGTTCACCCTGCCGGCTAGCCCGGTGCTGTACTTCAGGTATTCCAATATGTCCGACACTTCAGAAAAAACCAACCTGCTGGGCCTGTCACCTGCAAAGATGGAAGCATTCTTCCTGAGCATTGGTGAGAAGAAATTCCGTGCGCAACAGATGCTGAAGTGGATTCACCAGTACGGCGAATCGGACTTCGAAAAAATGACAAATATGGGCAAAGCTCTGCGTGCCAAACTGGCAGACGTCAGTGAAATTGTCCTGCCTGAGGTCGTATACGAAGATTTCTCAAAAGATGGCACCCGCAAATGGGTGATGCGTATGCCGGGAGGCAGTGCCGTCGAAACCGTTTACATTCCTGAAAAAGACCGTGGCACGCTGTGTGTCAGCTCGCAAATCGGTTGTGCGCTGGACTGCAGTTTCTGCTCAACAGGTAAACAGGGGTTTAACCGCGATCTGACAGTCGCGGAAATCATTGGTCAGCTATACGTTGCCGCTATGAGTTTTCATCAGCCGGGCGAGCGTCGTGAACGTCGTATTACCAACGTCGTTATGATGGGTATGGGCGAGCCGCTGCTGAACTTTGACAATGTTGTCGACGCCATGAACCTGATGATGGACGACAACGCTTATGGCCTGTCGAAGCGTCGTGTCACTCTGAGTACATCAGGCGTCGTGCCTATGATTGATAAGCTGGGAGACGTTACCGATGTTTCTCTGGCGATATCGCTTCACGCACCGAATGACGAGTTACGCAATACACTGGTACCTCTCAATAAAAAGTACCCGCTGAGTGAATTGATCGCAGCGACAAACCGCTATCTCGGGAAGCTGCCCGACAAGCGAAAAGCCACGATCGAATACACACTGATGGACGGCGTTAATGATGAGATGGTACACGCGGAAGAGCTGGCTGAACTTATGAAGCTGGTACCGTGCAAAATCAACCTGATTCCGTTTAACCCGTTTCCTAATTCAGGATACCGTCGCCCGAGTAATAACCGGGTTTATCGTTTCCGTGATTATCTCGTCAGTCAGGGACATGTCGTGACGATCCGCTCTACCCGAGGCGACGACATCGATGCCGCCTGCGGGCAGTTAGTCGGTAAAGTGGAAGATCGTACGCGTCGCAGTCAGCGTTATATTGATGCCGTTCAGATTGACGCCGAACAGGGAGGTCGAGCTTCGTAATGAATGTTTTCCGATTATTGATTGTCAGCCTGGCCGTTCTCTCTCTTCAGGCGTGTGTGACCGTCGAAGAAAGTCGTTTCAGCAAGAAAGCCTCTCCTGAAAAAGCGGTAGAAAACTACACCCAGCTTGGCCTCGGCTATTTACAGAAAGGTCGTCCTGACTGGGCTCGGGACCGTCTTCAGAGAGCCCTGGAAATAGACCCGAATGATCCTCAGGCCAACGATGCCATGGGATTGGTCTGGCAAACCGAAGGTGAGCTGGATCTGGCTGAAGACTCTTTTAAAAAGGCGCTTCGCGAAGACCCGAAGTTTACTCTGGCGCGTCACCATCTGGGCCGCCTGTATGCGCGTATGAAGCGCTACAAAGAAGCCCGCGACCTGCTTAGCGAAGTAGCGAATGATCGTTATTACAACAATCGTGTTGGTGCCTATAACGATATGGCGTTGAACTTCTTTCGCATGGGAAATTCACAGGGTGCCATTGAGGCGTACACGCAGTCTTTACGCCTCGCACCCTACAATGTGGATGCGCTGGTGAATATCTCCACGCTGTTGTTCGAAGCTCAACGCTACGATGAGTCACTGAAGTACTTTGATCGCTTCGATCGCCTGGTCGAACGTGACCAGACCGAACATACAGCGCACAGTTTATGGTTAGGAATTAAGCTGCTGACCATCCATCAGCAGACATCCCGCGGTGTTGCGCTGGCCGCTCAGCTGAAGCAGCGCTATCCGGACTCTGAAGAATATCGAATGTATCAGGAATCACTGAACGGTGCTCAGTCATGAATAAAAACATGGAAAACCCGATCAAGCGCAGAAAGAGTCGCAAAATCTGGGTGGGCGATGTCCCGGTAGGTGGCGATGCCCCTATTGCTATTCAGACCATGACCAATACAGAAACGACAGACGTTGCTGCAACCGTCGCCCAGATTCGCCGGGCTCAGGATGCAGGCGCAGACATTGTGCGTGTTTCTGTTCCGACAATGGATGCTGCAGAAGCGTTTGGTGAAATACGGAAACAGGTCGATATCCCTCTGGTATCCGATATTCATTTTGACTATCGCATTGCCCTGCGTGTGGCAGAGCTGGGCGTCGATTGTCTGCGCATTAATCCGGGCAATATCGGGCGTGAAGATCGCGTCCGGGCCGTTATCGACGCGGCGAAGGATAAAGGTATACCGATTCGGATAGGGGTAAATGCGGGCTCACTCGAAAAAGATCTGCAGAAAAAATATGGCGAGCCGACACCTGATGCGCTGGTTGAGTCGGCCATGCGTCATATCGACATTCTGGATCGCCTTAACTACCCGGATTTTAAGCTCAGCCTGAAAGCGTCAGATATTTTTATGACGGTTGCTGCGTATCGCAAAATAGCCGATCAGATTGAGCAGCCGCTGCATCTGGGCATTACTGAAGCCGGTGGTTTGCGTGGCGGCACGGTTAAGTCGTCTATCGGTCTTGGCCTGTTACTGTGGGATGGCATTGGCGACACCATTCGTGTGTCATTGGCGGCAGACCCGATCGAAGAAGTGAAAGTTGGCTGGGACATGCTGAAGTCACTGAAACTGCGGTCGCGCGGTATTAACTTCATCGCTTGTCCAAGCTGTTCACGTCAGAATTTTGATGTGATTAAAACCATGAATGAGCTGGAAATGCGTGTCGAAGATATCCGTACTGATATGGATGTCGCTGTCATTGGTTGTGTTGTTAATGGTCCGGGTGAAGCGAAAGAAGTCGATTTGGGGTTGACCGGCGGCCAGCCAAATCTTGTGTATATCGATGGCAAGCCAGCCGGCAAACTGACAAACGATGGATTGGTGAACGACCTGGAACGCATGATCCGGGAACGCGCAGCCATCCTCGACGAAGAACGTAAAGACCTGATTACTACGGCAAAGTAACCGGATCAGGCAGGACAGAGTAAAACATGGCAAAGAAAATTCAGGCAATCCGCGGTATGAACGACATACTGCCAACCCAAAGTCCGGTCTGGCAGTATCTAGAAGGAACGGTAAAAGAAGTTCTGGCTGGTTACGGTTACGATGAAATCCGTATGCCAGTGCTGGAGCAGACGGCGCTTTTCAAACGCTCGATCGGCGAAGTCACCGATATTGTTGAAAAAGAAATGTATACCTTTGAGGATCGCAACGGCGATAGCCTGACACTGCGTCCGGAAGGTACCGCCAGCTGTGTGCGTGCGTGCGAAGAACACGGTCTTCTTTATAATCAGACTCAACGCCTTTGGTACACCGGCCCTATGTTCCGTCATGAGCGTCCACAGAAAGGGCGCTACCGCCAGTTTTATCAGATTGGTGTTGAGACCTTTGGTATTGCCACCCCGGATATTGATGCCGAACTGATCCTGATGACGGCGCGCCTGTGGGAGCAGTTGGGGCTTGCAGACTCCGTCACCCTGCAACTGAATACCCTGGGGAGCAACGAAGCCCGAGCCCGCTATCGTGATGCGCTGGTCGATTACCTGAGTGCGCGCAAAGATCAGCTGGATGAAGACAGCAAGCGTCGTCTTGAGACGAATCCGTTGCGTGTGCTCGACAGCAAGAATCCTGAAACTCAGGCCTTGCTGGCCGATGCGCCAGAGTTACATGATTACCTTGATGATGAAAGCCGGTCCGATTTTGATGCTCTGCGTGCGGTACTCGACGCAGCTGGTGTAAAGTACGAGATCAACCAGCGTCTGGTTCGTGGGCTGGATTACTACTGTAAAACAGTTTTTGAATGGGTAACGGACAAACTGGGAGCCCAAGGCACTGTCTGTGCTGGTGGCCGATACGACGGTCTGGTCGAGCAGCTGGGCGGTAAGCCAACACCCGCTGTGGGTTTTGCCATGGGTGTTGAGCGTCTGATATTGATGCTGGAAACGCTCGAAGTGATTCCGGCTGAAGTGATGCAGACCGTCGACCTGTATGTGTGCGGTGTTGGTGAAGGTGCAAGTCTTGCATCACTGATGCTTTCAGACAGTCTGCGCGCAGAGCAACCGTGGTTGCGAGTACAGACCCATTGCGGTGGTGGCAGCTTCAAGAGCCAGATGAAAAAAGCAGACAAAAGCGGTGCCTTGTTTGCACTCCTGCTTGGTGAAACTGAGATTGCTGAGAAGCAGGTAACTGTGAAAGACCTGCGTGGTGAAGCCGGACAACAAACCATTGCCCAAAGTGAACTGGGTCAGTGGCTGACAGATAACCTGAGCTGATTAACAGACAATAAAAATAGCTTGTCGGAGACGAGATAATGACCGATTTAAGAACGGATGAAGAACAGGCAGAGATCATCAAAAAATGGTGGTCAGAGAACGGTACCAGTCTGGTATCAACAGTGGCTGTTGCGATCGCTGGTGTGGTTGGCTGGAACTATTGGCAAGACAGCAAGCAGGCGACCGGTGAAGCGGCGTCAGCGGTATACACTCAATTGGTAGAGCTTGCAGCTCAGGAAAATACCGATGCGGCCGCGGATATGCAGCGTCTTGCTGAGCAACTGAAAACCGATTTCAGTGACACGGCATATGCCGACTTCGGCAGTCTTTTCATTGCTCGTATTGCTGCTGAAAATGGCGACTATGAAGCCGCTGCGGCTGAGCTTCAGGCCCTGGTTAATGACGCAGATGCTGAGCCAGTTAAGCTGGCGGCACAAGCACGCCTGGCGGCTGTATTAACACAACAGGGTAAAGCCGATGAAGCACTGGCAGCACTGCCAGAAAAAGCTGATCCGGCGTTTGCTCCACAAATTGAAGAAGCGCGTGGTGACGCTCTGTTCCGTAAGGGCGAGCTGGCGAATGCGCGTGATGCCTATCTGCGAGCCATGGATGCGGCACAGGCGCTGGGTCAGAACAACAGCATTCTGCAGCGCAAAATTGATAGCCTGAATACACCGGATACTACTTCCTCTGAGGACGCCTGATGCAGTCGCGCCACTGGTTTAAGTCTCTGTTTATCACTGCATGTGCTGCCGCGTTAGCTGCGTGCGCATCCACCAATGATCGGGTACTGCCTGACGCGTCTGGCGAAGCAAAGCCCGACGTTGTCTGGCGTATCAATCTTGGTGAAGGTCCGGGAGTAACCTACACCCGCCTCAAAGCAGCGGTAGACGGTGATACCGTTTATGCAGCGGATACCGGCGGCACGGTAACAGCGGTTGAGCTGGCATCGGGTGATCGACTCTGGACGAAAGATCTGGAACAACCGATTCTTGGTGGCGTTTCTTTCAGTGATGATCAGTTATTTGTCAGCCTGCGAGAGGGTACACTGGTTGCACTGTCAGCCGATGATGGCTCCGAGCTTTGGCGGGCAATGCTGCCAAGTGAGGCTGTGGCGCAAGCGGCGGCTGATGAACAGCGAGTATTTATTCAGACGGTTGACGGGCGCGTTACGGCACTCGAGCGCGATACCGGTGCCCAGGCATGGTCCTACGAAGCTGGTATGCCCGTACTTTCTGTACGAGGCACAGGCACGCCGTTAATTACCGATCGCCTGGTAATTACTGGCTATGCAACGGGTAAGCTGGTCGCCCTTGATAAAGTGCTGGGTATTCCGCGTTGGGATATTCGCCTTGGCGTACCTGACGGTCGTTCTGAGCTTGAACGTCTGGTAGACGTTGATGGCTCTCCAGTGTCTGATGGCCGAATCATTTTCGCCGCTGCGTATCACGGTAAAGTTGCCGCAGTGAGCGAGATGGGTGAAACCATCTGGCAGGAAGAAGGTTCAACCTACACCAGCCCTGAATTAGCTCTCGGCAGCGTTTACCTGACGCTCGATGACGACAGTATCCAGTCGTATGACATGATGACGGGTGCGAAAGCCTGGTTACAGACTGAGTTAATGGGGCGTGGCCTGGGGCAGGTCACAGCCACAGGAACGTATCTGGCCGTTGGCGATGAAGAAGGTTATGTACACTTTATCAGTCAGGTCGACGGCGGTATCGAGGGTCGTATCATGCTTCGTCCGAGACCTCTGCACATAAATTATCCGCACCAGCCGGAGGCGACTAACTGGCGCCTGTCTCGTGGTCGCGACTTCGGTATCCGTAGCAACATGCTGGACACAGATGAAGGCTTATTGGTGTATACCAATGCCGGTGATCTGGCCTTGATCGAACTGCGTTGATGCCTCACATTTTCTTATCCGAGGTTTCCTGACATGGTACCTGTTATCGCCCTCGTCGGGCGCCCGAACGTGGGCAAATCGACGCTCTTTAACCGACTGACTAAAAGCCGTGATGCGCTGGTGGCAGAGATCGCCGGGCTGACGCGTGACCGTAAGTACGGTGAAGGGAAAGTGGGTGATCATCCTTTCATTGTGATTGATACCGGCGGTATCAGTGGTCAGGAAGAAGGTATCGACTCGGCTATGGCAGGTCAGAGCTTTCAGGCGATTCAGGAAGCAGATATCGTTTTCTTTCTCGTCGATGTTGGCGCGGGCATTACAGCTGGCGACAGAATGATTGCTGAGCACCTGCGTCGCAATGGTAAAGCTGCCTATCTGATTGCCAACAAAATCGACGGTAAGAACCCGGACATCGTACTCGGTGAGTTTTTCGAGCTGGGTATGGGGGAGCCTCTGCCTATTGCTGCAGCGCATAACCGGGGCATTTCGGCACTGATCGACTACGTTATGGACGAGTTGATTGAAGAAGAAAAAGCCGAAGAAGAAGAGACTGGTTACTACTACGAAGAGGGTGAAGAAGACGTTCACCACGAAGAGCTTGATATAAAAGGCATCAAGATCGCCGTAGTCGGGCGCCCGAATGTCGGTAAATCAACACTGGTAAACCGCTTTCTTGGTGAAGAGCGTGTCGTTGTGTATGACGAAGCCGGAACGACCAGAGACAGTATTTATATTCCGTATGAACGGCACGGTCAGGAATACACCTTGATTGATACTGCGGGTGTACGCCGTCGTAAGAACATCTCAGAAGCGGCAGAGAAATTTTCCATTATTAAAACGCTGCAGGCTATTCAGGACTGCAACGTCTGTATTCTCGTATTGGATGCACGCACCGGTATCGTGGAGCAGGACCTTCATATGCTCAGCTTTGTGCTGAACTCCGGTCGTGCATTGGTCATTGCCATTAATAAATGGGATGGCATGGACGCTGACGATAAACAGCGCGTCAAAGACGAAATTGACCGCCGCTTCGATTTCCTGACGTTTGCCGATATGCACTTTATCTCAGCGCTGCACGGTACGGGGGTCGGTCACTTGTACGAGTCTGTGGATCAGGCCTATGAGTCTGCGATGGCGAAATGGCAGACCAACATGCTGACCCGCATTCTTGAAGATGCTATCGCCGCGCACCAGCCGCCTATTATTCGTGGCCGTCGCCCTAAGCTGCGTTACGCGCACCAAGGGGGCTCGAATCCTCCACGTATCATCGTTCATGGCACTATGGTTAATGAACTGCCAGAAGATTACAGGCGCTACCTTGCGAACACGTTCCGGCGTGTGCTGAATATCTCTGGTACGCCTATCCGGTTTGAGTTCCGCCAGGGTGACAATCCTTTCTCTGACAAGAAGAAAGAGGTTCGTCACTCCAGTAAACGTCGTGCTGAGGCTGTAGAGCGGACGGAGAACAAGCGCCGGATCAAACGCGATAAAGCGCGTAAGCAACTCAAGAAGTCTTACCGTAAGCCCGGTGGTTGACACTTGTTTATCCGTGCTGAGAGAGGCAATATAAGCCCTCTCAGTGTGGAATGTGTCATATGCATAACGTTGTCATTACAGCCTTTCCAGGGGCCATGTCATCTGCAATCGCAGGTGTAGCGGATCTTCTGGTATCCAGTGGCGTTCTGTGGAATGTTATTCAGGGTGAACCCCACGAACGTTACTTCAGCGTCAGAATTGCTTCGGAAGACGGTAATCCGGTGCGCTGTGTGAATGGCATCGAAATTTCTGCGCATATGAGTTTCGCTGACATTGACCACACAGATATTCTGATCGTTCCTACCATTGCTGTTCATATAAACGACGTCCTCAAGAAAGAGCAGGCCCTTACCGAGCTTCTGCGCAAAGCAGATAAGAAAGGTTGGACGATCTGTGGAAACTGCACTGGTAATTTCCTGCTGGCTGAATCCGGTGTACTGGACGGGCGGAAAGCAACCACCCACTGGGGCTATCGGGATTTCTTTGCAGAGCGCTATCCCGGCGTTGAACTGGCCGCAGATCAATTAATTACCCGTGATGGCGATATCTACTGTGCTGGTGGAGGCCTCGCCTGGTTCGACCTTACCCTGCACCTGATTGAGCGTTTCGTGAACCATGAAGTGGCGATGCAGACGGCCAAAGCTTTTGTGTTTGACTACCGCCGTGACAGCCAACTTTCTTATTCTCTTATGCGTCTCGCTAAGCCACATAAAGACGATCGGATCAGCGAGATTCAGGAGTGGCTGGACGCACATTATGCCGATAAGGTTCTTGTCGAAGAGCTGGCATCGCAGTTTGGTATGTCGAAGCGCACTCTGATCCGACGTTTCAACAGTGCGTTGTCGATGTCACCCAATGCTTATATTCAGACGGTTCGTATTGAGGCTGCACGTAAGCTGCTCGAAGAAACCGAACGAACAGTGGACGTGGTAATGAATGAAGTCGGCTATGAAGATGGTAGCTCGTTCCGGCGATTGTTTCGCTCTAAAACCGGGCTCACACCAACGGAATACCGCCGACGCTTCAGCCGTAGGTTGTAACAGCCAATGAGCAATAACGTCGCCAGCAACAGAAGAACGATACGAAACCCCGTCGTCCGACATCTGGTTATGGGCATCGGATGGTTGAGTGTTGCTCTGGGTTTTATTGGGATATTTCTGCCTGTCTTGCCAACAACACCTTTTCTGCTGCTATCGGCCGCGTGTTTCGTGCGTACCTCACCAAAGTTTTATCAATGGTTGGTAGAACACCCGAGGCTGGGTCGTTACCTGATTTACTATCTGGATGGTCAAGGAATGCCTTTAAAGGCGAAGGTGTACACCTTACTGTTGATGTGGACCATGCTTCTCCTGACCGCCTTTGTCATTCTGCAGCGTCCTATGTTGCACTATCTTCTTCCGGCCATAGGGCTGGGGGTTTCTATCTATATTCTGCGCTTGCCGACGCTGAAAATAGCGCCAGAACTTCCGAGCGATAAGAGCAAATAACATGTTGAATACCTTAAAAGTACACGCTGACTGGATCAGTTTTATTCTTCTCGCGGCCTTGTTTGTTGTGTATCCGCAGATTGATCTGGCGGTTAGTGGTTGGTTCTATGATCCGGTGTCTGGAGACTGGTGGGGAAGTGACAGCGCTGTGGCGGATTCAATTTATGGTATTTTTCGTTACATCCCTTATTTCCTGGTGCCGGTACTTCTTTTTTCGGTGATTGCTGGGTTCTTTTCGTTTGGGCCTGATAAGGCGAACCAGAAATTGCTGACGTTTTTGTTGGTCACTCTCCTTGCTGGCCCCGGCATTTTGGTACACAGCGTGTTTAAAGAGGGCTTTGACCGTGCACGCCCCAAAAATGTCGAGCAGTTTGACGGACGTAAAACCTTCACTCCGGCTTTTGTTATCAACGAGACCTGCAGCAAGGGCTGTAATTCATTTGTCAGTGGCCATGCAGCAATGGGCTTCTGGTTTATGACGCTCGGTTGGCTGTTCAGCAGTCGCAAGTGGTTCTGGGCCGGGCTGGTTACCGGTGTCGTTTTAAGTGCGACACGTATCATTCAGGGGGGACACTTCCTGAGTGACACACTCTTTGCTGGGTATGTCTGTTATTTCACATTCCGCCTGTGTGGTTGGTGGATTCTTAGACAGAGCAAGCCAGCGATTTGAAAGCCGTAATAGATTAAGAATTTGATACCGCTATTACCAAGAACTGGCGCGAATTGTTACTGATCTGGCTATATTACACCTGTATAACGTTTGTATTACAGACTAATATCAATGCAAAGGTTCTGACATAGGGATCTTTATCTCCACTTTTAAGCCCGGTTTTCACCGGGCTTATTTTTTTCCTTCTTATATATCGTTTTACGCAATGGTATTTCCTGCGGTTCAGCCTGGCGTTTTCGCGTGTGCAATCAGCGTTCAGACTTTTCTGGTGGTATAAAAAAACGCCGGACGAACCGGCGTTTTTAAGCGAGAAGCTAAGCATTACTCAGCTTCAATACCGACAACCAACCAGGGCGCATTGTCGTCACGGAGGTCGCGTTCAAGATGCCATACATCGAAGATACCATCTTCAGATTTTTCCAGATCATCTTTGCAGCGGCCACGGAACAGAACACTGATTTCGCGGTGGGTTGGCGTCTCATCAGCGCGCACAATTTCTGCGTTAAGGTCCAGAATTTCCGTCTTTGGCGGAACCATCAGACGGTTGCGTTGAGCGGCCAGTGCATCGTACAGCTCAGGGCTAACATACTCACGAATCAGGTCGAGGTTGCCGTCGTTCCAGGCTTGTTGAACAAGGTGATAGTGCTCGAGTGCGCCTTGTGTGAAGGCTTCTGCATCAAAGTCAGCAGGCAACGACATAGGTTGATCAGGAGCCACGGTTGCACTCGCAGTCTCGTTCGCTGACTGAAAGCTCTGATGAGTTGCCGGACCGTGCGCCGCGGCGGCTGCCTGGCGCTGCTGAGCTTGCCCGGCTCCACGCAGAAGGCGAATGATGACGAACGCAGCAAGACCCAGCAGAAGGATGTCCATAATCTGAATGCCTTCGAATGCGCCGCTGCCCAGCAGGTAAGCGAACAGGCCACCGGCCAGCAGGCCGCCCATCATTCCACCCATCATACCGCCTTTGGAAGGGGCAGCCTGAGTGTTACCTGAGGTTTTGTCTGACTGCTTTGCCGGCGCGCTGCGTTGCTGCGTAGGGAAGCTTTTCCCAAAGCCGCCGCTACCAAACCGTTTCGCGTGAGCTTCACTCACTACACCTAAGGTCAGCAGCATGGCCGACAATACCGTGATTAATGCTTTCATTACATTACCCTCATGCCCGGTTGGGCGCCGTCGTGCGGTTCAAGTAGGTAGATTTCGCTGCCGCCAGGGCCGGCGGCAAGCACCATGCCTTCTGACAGACCAAACTTCATTTTACGCGGAGCCAGGTTCGCGACCATTACAGTCAGTTTGCCTTCCAGGTCTTCTGGCTTATAGGCCGCTTTAATACCTGAGAATACGTTCCTGGTTTCGCCATTGCCAATATCCAGAGTCAGCTGCAGAAGTTTGTCTGCACCATCAACGTGGTCGGCTTTGATAATTCGGGCGATTCGCAGATCGACCTTGGCAAAGTCCGGGAATTCGATAGTGTCAGCGATTACTTCATTGCCATCTTCTCTGAGCTCTGGCCCTTTGTTCTTGGCCTTCTTTTCAGCTTTCTTATCTGCTTTTTTGTCGGCTTTCTGATTTTTTGCAGCCGCTGCGCCACCGTTCTCTTTTTCGAGTTCGGTTTTTGTTTCTTCGAGAATGGCGGTGACCTTGTCCATTTCAGCTCGAGCCAGCATAGGCTTGAACTTATTAATCGCATGGCCAGTCAGGATGCTGCGGCGATCTTCCCAACCCAGTGATTCAAGGTTGAGGAAGGCTGCGGTTTTATCAGCAAGTTCAGGCAGCACTGGTGAAAGGTAGGTCATCAGCTGACGGAAAAGGTTCACCGCAACAGAGCAGACTTCCAGTACTTCCTGTTCGCGGCCTTCTTCTTTCGACATGGCCCATGGCGCTTTTGCCTGAATGTATTCGTTGGCACGATCAGCGAGTGTCATGATTTCTTTCATGGCGCGGCTGAATTCGCGCTTCTCATACAATTCTGCGATCTGGTCGCCGGCGTTAATGAAGTCATTCACCATGGCTTCCTCAGCACAGTTCTCACTGAGTACGCCACCGGACTTCTTGATGAAGTTCGCGGTGCGGCTGGCAATGTTGATCAGCTTGTTCACCAGGTCGGAATTAACGCGCTGGACGAAGTCTTCGAGGTTGAGATCGAAGTCATCGACGCTGCTACCCAGCTTAGCGGCAAAGTAGTAGCGCAGATACGTTGGATTCAGGTGGTTCAGGTACGTACGTGCCTTGATAAAGGTGCCACGTGACTTAGACATCTTGGCACCATTAACAGTCACGAATCCGTGAGCGTTGACGGCGGTTGGGGTACGGAAGTCTGCAGCTGACAGCATGGATGGCCAGAACAGCGCGTGGAAGTTAATGATGTCTTTACCGATAAAGTGATAAACCTCGGCATCGGAATCCGGCTTCCAGTAATCATCGAAGCTCAGATCTTCGCGGCGATCACACAGGTTTTTGAAGCTCGCCATATAGCCGATTGGGGCATCAAGCCAGACATAAAAGTACTTGCCTGGTGCATCTGGAATCTCAAAACCAAAGTAAGGTGCATCACGGGAGATATCCCATTCCTGCAGCCCCGAGTCCAGCCACTCTGACAGCTTGTTAGCGACTTCGTCCTGTAAGGTGCCAGAACGTGTCCATTCTTTCAGAAAGTCCTGAAAATCCGGCAGTTTAAAGAAGAAGTGCTCGGACTCTTTTTCTACTGGGGTAGCACCTGAGATAACAGAGTATGGCTTCTTCAGTTCGGCTGGGGTGTAAGTCGCGCCGCACACCTCACAGTTGTCGCCATATTGATCTTCGGCATCGCACTTAGGGCAGTTACCTTTGATGTAGCGATCTGCCAGAAACAGCTCTTTAACGGGATCATAAAGCTGTTTGATGTTGCGGGTAGCGATATGGCCTTTGTCGCGGCATGCTTTGTAGATAGTCGCAGACAGTTCCCGGTTTTCTTCACTATGAGTGCTGTGAAAATTATCGAACGCGATCTGGAAGTCGGCAAAATCGGTTTCGTGCTCGGCTTTAACGCGGGCAATCTGCTCTTCAGGGCTGATGCCTTCTTTCTCAGCACGCAGCATGATGGCTGTGCCGTGGGCGTCATCCGCACAGACATAGGTACACATGTGTCCGCGCGCTTTCTGGAAGCGGACCCAGATGTCTGTCTGAATGTATTCCAGCAGGTGGCCAAGGTGAATGGAGCCGTTTGCGTAGGGCAGGGCACTGGTAACTAGTATTTTGCGAGCGTTCTGATCGGTCATGACAATTCGTTTCGGTGGCTCTGAAAAAGTGGGGTCATATTGTAGCGGCTCCGCTGGGGCAGTTATACCCCAGCGGCATCGGCGGACATTCGCAGGTCAGAAAAACCTGTCAGTCGTCGTCGCGGATATTCGGGTCAATCGTTACTTTGGCACTGCGTATCGTGTTGTCTTTGATCTGCATGATTTCAATACGGTAGCGGCCAATGCGGAGGCAGACGGGAGATTCAGGAATATGCTCCAGGTACTCGACGATCAGGCCGCTCACGGATTTCGGCCCATCAATCGGTAATTCCCAGTGCATCGACTTGTTTACATCGCGGACGAAAGCGGTGCCATCAATGATGAAACTGCCGTCTTCCTGCGGATGAACATCCGGCGAGCTGGCTGCGGCAACATCGGTCGTAAACTCGCCGACGATCTCTTCGAGAATGTCCTCGAGAGTGCAGATGCCATGAACATCACCGTATTCATCGACCACAAGTGCAATGCGACGCTGATACTTCTGAAAGTTAAACAACTGGGTATGCAGAGGCGTGCTCTCAGGGATGAAGTAAGGCTCGCGCGAAAGCTTTTCGATGTCTTCTTTCAGATATTCACCGGATGAAAGAAAGCGGCTGATATTCCGGGTATGCAGAACGCCGACGACATTGTTGATGTCTCCGCGGAAGACAGGCAGGCGCGTGTGTTGCGTGGTACGCAGCTGCTGAATGATGTCGCTCAGCGGGTCGTCGAGGTCGATACCCACCACTTCGTTTCGCGGCACCATAATGTCGTTCACCGTCATCTTCTCCAGGTCAAGAATGGAGATCAGCATGTGCTGGTGACGTTTCGGTATCATAGAGCCCGCTTCGCGGACTACGGTACGCAGTTCTTCGGTACTCAGGTTGTCTGGTGTCGCATTGGCGACATCAACACGAACCAGTTTAAGCAACCAGTTGGCAATAGTATTAACAAACCACACCGCTGGATGAAGCGCCCATTGCAGCCACAAAAGGATCGATGAGGCCGGGAAGGCGATTTTCTCCGGCGCAATCGCTGCCAGAGTCTTCGGTGTCAGTTCTGCGAAGATCAACACAATCAGGGTGAACAGTATGGTGTTTACGAACACCGCCAGATCCGGATTGTCCGGCCATAGCCGCTGGCTGATGATGGTTGCTAAGGCAGCCGCAGCAAAGTTCACCAGATTGTTGCCGGTGAGAATGGTACCGATCATCCGGTCTGGCTTCTCAAGAAGCTTAACCGAGCGCATGGCTCCTTTGTGCTTACTCTTGGCGAGGTGGCGCAAGCGGTAACGGTTCAGAGACATCATGCCGGTTTCAGAACTTGAGAAGAAGCCTGACAGCACGATTAAAAGAGCGAGTATGCCGAAGAGCACACTCAAGGGAACGTCGTTCAAGACGGTGTCCTATAACTGATACGATTCCGCCATCATAGGCACTGACGTTGGGGTGTCAAGCGGGTGATAAATGGGCTCTGTGGCTCAAGCTCGTTCGAGTACGTACTCAAGAACGAATTGGGTGCCAAAATAAGCAAGGATAAGGAAGCCTGTCCCCGTGAGTGTCCATTTACCGGCCACGGGGCCTCGCCAGCCAAAACGGTATCGACCAAAGAGAAGTGTGGTAAAAACGACCCATCCAACCAGTGAAAACGCGACCTTATGAATGAGGTGCTGATTGCTCAGGCTTTCAACGACGGGTAAGCCGACAATGAACGAGGCGGTCAGTAAAAGCATGGCCAACCAGAGAATTTCGAACAGCAGAGCATCCATAGTCTGCAATGGCGGCAGAGAGCGGATGAGGCCCCGGGTCTGGTGTTTTCTCAGATTTCTGTCCTGGAGAATGACCAGAATCGCCTGAACCGATGCGATGGTGAACAGGCTGAAGGCAACAATCGATAGCAGTATGTGCCAGATCAGCGCGTAACTCAGGTCCGTTAACAGCACCTGATGTTGGATCACCGCCCCCAGAATTGCGACAACCGCGCCCATTGGCAGCAGGCCAGTGAACAGATTATCGACGGGTTTACGCCAGGCTGAAAACAAAAGAAGCAGGGTAATAATCAGTGCGATCAGCGAACCGACCTGAAACATGGCCATATTGAGAGCATGTTCACTGACCAGCGTGACAGACAGTGAGGCCAGGTGCAGAAGTGCGCCAATTGATGCAAAGCCCAGCAACAGGCCTCGCTGTGGTGCTTTGCTGCCCTTGATGACAAGTAGCTGGCGCAAAGCGGCAAACAGATAAAAACCGGCAGCCGGTACTGCCAACGCTAATGCTGTCATGAAACTTCCCCAACACGAATAGCGCCAGTGTCGCATAAGGGGCCACCTCAAGGAAGTGCAATCATGCCAGCTCGGGCTACTTGCAAAGCTCCGCGCCGCAGCATTGGGAACCTGAAGGCCAACGCGGTATACTTGCCCACTTATTTATTTACCGTCAGACAGAGTCATCAAGATGTTTGAAAGCCTTACCGACCGCTTGGGCAGTGCCTTAAAAGGCATTACTGGCCAAGCGAAGCTGACCGAAGAGAATATCAAAGGCACCATGCGTGAAGTGCGCATGGCGCTGTTGGAAGCCGACGTGGCCCTGCCGGTCGTAAAAGATTTTACCGCGCAGGTCAAAGAGCGTGCTGTCGGTACCGATGTACTGAAGAGCCTCAACCCTGGGCAGGTATTCCTGAAAATCGTCCATGAAGAACTGCAAAGTGTCATGGGCGAAGCCAACGAGAAACTGAATCTGGCGACACAGCCTCCAGCCATCGTGATGATGGCGGGTCTGCAGGGCGCAGGTAAAACAACGACCGTTGGTAAGCTTGCGAAGTATCTTGCTGAGCGAGAGAAAAAGAAAGTGATGGTGGTTTCTGCGGACGTGTATCGTCCTGCGGCGATCAAACAGCTTGAAACTCTGGCGAATGAAGTCGGTGCTGGCTTTCACCCATCGACGGCAGATGAAAAACCGATCGATATCGCTAAAGGCGCCATCGATGCTGCCCGCCGTGGTGCGTACGATGTTCTGCTGGTGGATACCGCGGGTCGCCTGACGGTCGATGAGCAGATGATGGGTGAGATCAAAGATCTCCACGCTGCTATTACGCCGATAGAGACTCTCTTTGTTGTCGACGCGATGACAGGTCAGGACGCTGCGAATACAGCTAAAGCATTTAATGATGCCTTGCCTCTGACCGGTGTCGTGCTGACCAAATCGGACGGTGATGCGCGCGGTGGTGCTGCTCTGTCAGTGCGCCATATTACGGGTAAACCGATCAAGTTTATGGGTATGGGCGAAAAGACCGACGCGCTCGAGCCTTTCCACCCTGATCGTGTTGCTTCACGTATTCTCGATATGGGCGACGTTCTCACTCTGATCGAAGAAGCAGAACGTAAGATCGATAAGTCGAAAGCCGACAAGCTCGCCAAGAAACTGAAAACAGGCAAAGGCTTCGATCTGGAAGACTTCCTTGATCAGATTCAGCAGATGAAAAACATGGGTGGCCTGACGGGTATGCTGGATAAGCTGCCGGGTATGGGTAACCTGGGTGCAATGGCCAAGCAGACGACCGCTGCGGAAGGCCAGTTTAAGCAGATGGAATCCATCATTTTCTCTATGACCCTTGATGAGCGCCGCTTCCCGGACAAAATCAATGGCTCACGTAAAAAGCGTATTGCAGCGGGTTCTGGTACGCAGATTCAGGATGTGAATCGCGTTCTGAAGCAGCACAAGCAAATGCAGAAAATGATGAAAAAGGTCACGGCCAAAGGTGGCATGAAGAAAATGATGCGCGCTATAGGCGGCATGGGAGGACCAGGTGGTCCGGGCGGTGGTGGTATGCCGCCGGGTGGGATGCCTCCTATGATGCGCTAAGCAGCTGGCCCGAAGCTAGCTGCGTTGCAACAACTGTGTTGCAGAGTTTTCCGGAATGCTCACGTATTACAATACGCTCCCCTTCCATAAAATTCTGCGCCATGTTGTTGCGGCCTCGCTGACGCTTCTTCATTTCATAGATATATCCCGCTCCGAATATCACTTATTTTCTGACACAAGGTGTCGCCTATGTGGACCCAGAAAACCATTCAGTTAAAAGCTCGCGCTCGCGGCTTTCATTTAATTACCCGTGAGATTGAACAGGCGTTGCCTGAGCTTGCCGATGTTTCCGTTGGTCTGCTTCATGTGTTTATTCAACACACCTCAGCGTCTCTGACAATTAACGAAAACGCTGACCCGACAGTGAGAGTGGACTTTGAAGAAGTGTTCAGCCGGTTGGTGCCTGAAAATCAGCCATACTACAAACACAATGACGAAGGCCCTGACGATCTGCCCGCCCATATTAAATCCAGCTTACTTGGACCATCTCTTACCATTCCAGTGACGAATGGCAGGCTCGCTCTGGGGACTTGGCAGGGAATATACCTGTGCGAGCACCGTGATTACGGTGGTAGTCGTCGGTTAGTACTTACTCTGCAGGGAGAGTAGTGCCGGAATCGAATGATCAGGCACTTTCAGTTGTTCTGGCTTTGTCGATCTGAGCCTGAATCTCTGGAGAGAAGTCGATGCGGATGGATTTGATGAAATCGAAAAGGTCGTTTTCAGCCTCAAGTAGCATGGCGTCGCTATGCCCGTCGGGTAGCTCAAAGTTGTAATCCCCTGTGTCTCCTTCAATCATCAGCAAAGTATTTGAACTAAGCGGAGTAACGAAACACAGATCTGGTGGACCAAGCTCAGCATATCCTGTACGCATATATGCCCAATGGATACCATTTGATTTAAGTTCCACGGCTTCATCAATTGAACTCGGAAATACAAAAAAATCTGGATTGAAATCATTTTCAATCAGTTTTTCTTTAAGGTGATCTCTTATCTCTATTAAGTAGCGCTTTGCATCATCCACGGATAGCCTTGTCGCAGTGGCACTCGCTTTACTGACCTGAAAGATTTGTACCATGAGATGGGTAGAAGATAGTTCTAAACCGGAGCTCTTCCGGTAGTATTGAAAAGAACTCCTCATAACACGCTTATAAGACATCCAGTCTTCTGACGGTACATCGTACGTTGCATGGTCCGACAGTGAGCCAATTTCTGTGTCACAGGACTTGGTTTTTTCTATGCTCGCAGTCGGAACAGGGATGTATATGCTGGCAACGTCCGTAGTGAACGTGAATATTACCTGGTCCGAGAAATCTGGTCCTGTAAGAAGTTTTACCATGCCAGTGTCCCAGTTAAATTCTTAACGTATTCAATAAAGCTGGATTTTATGCTTCCAGTACTTGAGTTGTAGTTTGAGAGGGCCGTGTTTGAACCTGATCCAGCTTTGGCCAATGCCTCCTTCAGATCGGTATTAGACGAACTTATTTCTGATGATACTTTTGCCGATGCCAGCGCTCTTTTATTATCGGTGAATTTACCCTCTATTTTGGCACCTCGGCGCTGAAATGCATTAACGACCTGAGCGGTGTCAGCGACGGGGTTTGTCAGTATAAAGTGGTGTTTATCTAGTAGATTGGGTAAGTGCTCTACGGCTAATTGCAGTAACTTAACCGTGTCACCCTCGATCTGCCATTTTATCGGTTTACCATTACTACGGTGCTTCTGTGTTTCACTTAATACACTAGCAAGCTCTTTCGCAACCACGGCCGGGCGCATGGCTCTTGAATCCGGTGTCATCCATAGCCCCATCTCATTCTCAATCGCAGCTGGAATATAGAAAAAATTAAAACTGTTTGGAACCTCCCAGCCGTCAACCCCGGCAAGAGTTTGAAGTACCCTTGCTGCCCGCGTTGCTTTTGCATGCGCTTTGATAAAGCCTTGCTCGTGTTCAGCAATTTTCGTGAGTACCTCAGCTGATTTACCTTCAAAGCTTTGATATAGCCCAGCTTGGTCTTCACCTTCTTCAGAAGCCCGTTGAACACCTGTGATATACACCCCGGCAGGAGTTTGATTGTCTTCAGAGCCTTGATGAATCTGATAGTAAATCGCCAGCTTGCCAATACTCTCCATATATTCGAATGGCGTACCTGTGTTCTGGTTGGCAGTGACATTGCCACCTAAAGCGCCCAGCTGCTCAATTTTGGAGGTCATTTGTAATGCGCTGGCTTCATCCGATTGAAAGGCATGAGCAAACAAAGGCGCCAGAGCAGCGTCGATAAATACTTTGCGGCCTCGGTTGGTATTGGTGTTCTTTGAAAATGGAATAAACTGGCGTGTGTCGGCTTTGCTGCCCAGAGTGTAGGCGAGTTTACGGCGGTGATGTACGATCATTGACACTATTGAGGCTCCCTGTCAGCTTTGCTGTCCTATTGGTGTGCAAGAATACCAGTCGGTCTGGCCCCAAACAACACACACTCAGGATTCGTTGGACGTTTTTTTGCAGAGCAACTTCTTATGAGACTGTTAAATTACGACACTCTGGATATCGTCGGTTTTGCGGGCGTGAGAGAACGCATTCTGGTGATGGACTCGCGTCAGTTCGGATATCAGAAGCGTGAGGATACCTGGGAGGGCTTGGGCCAGTTAATGTATCTTGCGCACGCGTACTTTAAGCCGGGTGGCAGCACTGGGCGTCATCAACACAGCGACATCGATATTGTCAGTATCGTTACCCGCGGGCGTCTTCATCATGAAGGCTCGGCAGAGGTACAACCGGATAGCGTAGCTGAAGACAGTACTCAAGGCTTAGTCGAAATTAAAGCCGGGCAGGTTATGGTGCAACGCTCGGGAAAATCCGGTTTTATGCACAATGAAATCAACCCAGATGCTGATATTGTGGGTATGGTACAGCTTTGGCTTCAACCGGCAGGTAGCGTTTCCGAGAGGGCGAGCCAGACTGTCATCGATGTTGGTCGTGGCCTGACAACTGTGTATCAGGGTATAGATACCGAACTAAGTATCTCTTGTCTCATGGAAAAGGAACTGCTGTCACTTCAGGACGGCTGGCTTTGCTACTTATTTCAAGGTGAACTGGAAGCAGGAAATCATACGATTCTCCGCGGCAGTCTTTTCTATCCTGATGAAGGTGAGTATCTGGCCAAAGTCGAAGACACCCGATTACTTATAATTAAAATATTAGCGGAATAATTACTTCCAGAACTAATGAGGAACAACAATGTTCAGAACTCTATTGATGCTATGTGTATGTATGGTGCTTACAGCCTGCAGCGGCACACCCTCAGATACCTTGGTTGAAGAATCTGTTGCACAGCAAAAGACGATCAGCAATATGATTCGGGTAGTGAGTGTAGAAAAGTTAAATGGCTGGAAGGATCAGGAGTTTTATGTGGCCGATGTTCGCTATGAGCTGGAATTCCTGACCGACTACAAAACCTTTAGTGAATCGTTACAAGACGAGACGCCGGATAACCTGGTAGGTAGTTTTTTCAACGGTTTCGGATTGCTCGCACTATCAATGCAGTATGGAAAGTTCGAGAAAGGACAGAAAGTAACGGAGCGAGCCGAATTTCGTTTTCGTGATACTGAAAACGGTTGGCAGTTGGCTGAGTAAATGAGGAGCAGCATCACGCACCTGTGATGCTGCTCTGATGAACTTATATTAATTCCATCAACGCTTTCTTACTGTAATCCGTCAGTTCGTCAAAGCGCCCTTCACGAACTTTTATAACCCATTCAGGATCTTGCAGCAGAGCACGACCCACAGCGACGAGTTCAAACTCATCATTGCCTAAGCGCTCGGCCAGTTCATTAATGTTGCCATGGGCAACGCCCGATGCGTCAATCATGTCGCGCTTATCTTCGTCAATAAAGCCGGCATTCAGACCTACACTGCCGACAGTGATCGCAGGTTTTCCGGTCAGTTTTCTGGTCCAGCCAGCAAGATTCATATCAGAGCCTTCGAATTCTTTTTCCCAGAAGCGACGAGTAGAGCAGTGGAAGATATCAACGCCAGCATTTACCAGCGGCTTCAGGAACGCATCAAGCTCTTCCGGCGTATTGCACATGCGTGCGCTGTAGTCTTGTTGCTTCCATTGAGAGAAGCGGAAAATAATCGGGAAATCAGGCCCGACCCGATCACGGATTGCCTGAACGATTTCACAGGCAAAACGGGTACGTGCTACCTGGTCACCACCGTACTCATCATCGCGCTGATTTGTTCCTTCCCAGAAGAATTGGTCGATCAGGTAACCATGAGCGCCGTGAATCTCAACCGCATCAAAACCAATGCGCTGTGAATCCTCAGCGGCTTGAGCAAAGGCTTCGATGACGTCGTTGATATCGTCTTTAGTCATTGCTACGCCGGTTTCGCGGCCGGGCTTGAAAAGGCCCGATGGGCTGTAGCCGGGCACGGATGGATCAGGCTCTGTACCTTCTTTGCGGACAGCACCTACGTGCCATAGCTGAGGAGCGATTTTGCCGCCCTTAGCGTGCACAGCGTCTACCACTTTCTTCCAGCCGGCTAAGGCTTCTTCACCGTAGATAAATGGAACGCGGGCATAGCCGTTTGCGCCTTTATGTCCGACACAGGTGCCCTCGGTAATGATCAGACCGACTCCGTTTGCTGCACGTCGTTCGTAATAGGCGACGTTCAGGTCGTTAGGCACGTTTCCCGGCGAGTAGGTGCGGGTCATGGGCGCCATGACGATACGGTTGCTGAGTTCGAGCTTGCCAAGCGTTATCGATTGAAACAGTGCATCTGTGGTACTCATGAGGGCTCCGTTTTTTGCTGTTATCGGTAGTGAGTGATGGCACTCTGACATTGGACTCTAACACTGCATTCCCGCCCGGTATCGAGCTATTTGTGCCATATAAGAGTGAGGTGATCTGAAAAACACTGTTGCGAATGCGTTCGGGGCGGTTACGATGCCGGCGTTAAACAGAGAGTTAACCGGACAAGTGTGAAACTGAGAAAATATGAAACTGAAAAAAATCGATAAAGCACGTTATCAGGAGCGTCGTTCACGCATCCAGTGGGCAATGATCGCAGGCTTGTTCGCAACGAGTCTGGGGTTCGCAGAATTATACCGTTATCTTTTTGTCGGCGGAGAATCCAGTCTGGCGCTCAATGCTGCGGGGGTGGCGACCGGCGTAGCCATCGTTACTTTCGTGTTGTTCAGGCTTCGCGATACGCCGTATTTCGATGAGGTTAATTATGTCTGGAAGCTTAAACAGGAGCTGAACCGGATTTATCGTAAGACGAAACCATTGGATCAGGCGCTGGAAGCGGGCAGTCGCGACGCGTTGATCATCAAGTTGTACAGCCTTGAGGGCTCGCGTCAGGTATACGATCTTGATGACAACACTCTGACGATGTCTGAGCTTGTTAAACAGTTGGATGAGTTGAAATCCCGCATTGAAAACGAGACGCCGGGCGTTACCCATGACGACTACCGGCCCGAACTGTTAGAGCGGCTGTCGTGACCGCCGCGCGGGTGCGCAACGCTGTCAAAGCATGTAAACTACGCGCAATTTTCTGAGCACCAGTTTAGGTTCTACAACCATGATGAAATATATCTCCACGCGCGGTAATGCGCCGGAACTTACTTTTGAGGATGTCCTGCTGACAGGGCTGGCGTCTGATGGCGGCCTTTACGTACCAAAGGAAGCACCGCACTACACGCTTGAAGAGATCGAATCATGGCGTGACCTGCCATACACCGAACTGGCGCATAAGATTGTTTATCCGTTTGTTGAAGGTTGTGTTGATTCAGATGCCCTGAAAGGCATGCTCGAAGACGTTTATAACAACACTAACTTCGGTCACAAGGCGATTGCTCCGCTGCAGCAGCTGGATCATAACGAGTATGTTCTTGAGCTGTTCCATGGACCGACTCTGGCGTTTAAAGACTTCGCCCTGCAGCTGCTTGGGCGCCTGCTCGATTACGTGGTTACACGTCGTCAGGAGAAGGTCGTGATCATGGGGGCAACGTCAGGTGACACTGGCTCTGCGGCCATCGAAGGTACTAAAGCCTGCGACAACGTTGATATCTTTATCCTTCACCCATATGGCAAAGTATCAGAAGTTCAGCGCCGTCAGATGACGACCGTTGAAGGTGACAATATTTACAACATCGCCATCGAAGGTAACTTCGACCAGGCTCAGGACATGGTTAAAGCCAGTTTTGGCGATCAGAGCTTCCTGCGTGGTGAACGTAAGCTTGTCGCAGTGAACAGTATTAACTGGGCCCGCATCATGGCTCAGATCGTTTACTACTTCTATTCAAGCCTGAATCTTGGCGGCCCTCTGCGTCCAATGGCGTACTCTGTGCCGACCGGTAACTTCGGCGATATTTTCGCGGGTTACATGGCCCGTAAAATGGGTCTGCCGATTGAGCAGCTGATCATTGCAACCAACAACAACGATGTACTGCATCGTCTGATGAGCAAGAACCAATACGAAGTTCGTCCTCTGAAGCATACGATCACGCCTTCGATGGATATTGCGGTGTCCAGTAACTTCGAACGCCTGCTCTTTGATCTGTATGACCGCGACGGTGCCAAGCTTGCTGGTCTGATGGCGAAGATGAACGCACGCGACGACGTTGTCTCGCTCGACGAAGATAAATTGGCCAAGGCGCGTGAACTGTTTGACAGTCTTGCGGTCGATGAAAAGACGACTGTTGAAACAATGCAGCTGGTGTTCAATGAGACCGGCTATTTGCTTGATCCGCATACGGCGATTGGCGTTAAGGCTGCACGCGAGTGTCGCCGCAACCCGAACATCCCGATGATCACGCTGGGTACGGCGCATCCGGTTAAGTTTGAGGATGCCGTTGGCCGGGCTGGGTACGAAATGCCGGAGCTGCCGCATCACCTGACGGACCTGATGGAGCGTGAAGAGCGCCTGTCGGTATTGCCAGCAGATCTTGAAACGGTGCAACAGTTCATCGCAGAGAATACGTTCCGCGACTGATCTGGAGTGTCCCCTGAGCGCCGTCGTTTGGATATCGGCCAGCGGCGGCGTTTTTGTGTCAGTAGCCCAGAAATCACACAGGAAGCTTTATGGAATATCAGTCTCTCAGTGAGTACTCGCAGAGTTGGATTTTTCGCCACCGGGAGTTGCCTGTGCCGCAGGAGCTGCTGGACGACATCCGCCCCCTGAGTGAATCATCAGCACTCGCATTCTGGCGCCAGCAGATTAGCAAAGAAGCGACGCATGCTGCGCACTTCATGAACGATGACTGGCCGAACCGTAACGGAATCTGGCATGAGAAAGCCGAGTGGCAGCCGCGCTGGGAATCTGATGAAAATGCGCTCCCCGAGGAACTGGATTTCGATGACTGGGAAAGTAACACCACCGTGTTTTTCTGCTACGACTGCCATAATGTGATCCAGACGACCTGGGGGACGTTCAGACAGTGCTGGAAGAACTTTCTATTTTACGACGATGAACCTCTTCTGCTTGGCCGACGTCGCATGCAGGTTGCGCGGTTCCATTCTGATGGCACCTTTGAAACAGGTGTTCGTTGAATAGAAACAGATGTGCGATGGGTGATTCGGGTCATTCCGTCGTGAACAGCATCTGTGATTAAATGCTCGCTTCTGTTTTATCGGGAATACGTATGCGCTTTCAAGCGGTAGTCATTGTTGCCTTCTTAACCTCTTTATCCGGGTGTGCTCACTGGCCCAGTGCTGAACACCGCGATGTCACGCTTGATCGCGTTGAGGTGTTGTTAGAGCAATACTGCCAACCCGCACAGAGTGATGATTCTGATCTCGATGGCATACAGCAATCCCTGAATGAGCAACAGCAGCGTCTTGATACCCTGACACACTCGATAGATCGCCTGGCTCAGCGCCCGGTGTCACAGGTACCGCGTCCGGCGCCTGCTCCGCAGTGCCAGCCGGCATTAACGAAGGCAACGACCGTCGCAGATAGTAAAGTTGTAGTGGGTGCAACCGAGTGGGTCTTTCTGTCTCCTCCGGGGCGCTACTTGTCGGCCCGGGTTGATACCGGGGCGGAGACGTCTTCTATCAGTGCCCGCAATATCGTGCGTTTTGAGCGTGATGGTAAGCGCTGGGTATCCTTCGATCTGGATACCGGCAATGCCGATAACGATATTCATCTCGAAGTTCCGTTGGAGCGAAACGTCCTTATCCGTCAGGCATCCTTTGATGACGTTGACCGTCGTCCTGTGGTTGTTTTTGATGTAAAGCTGGGCGATAACCTGCATCAGCCGACTGAATTCACGCTTGCCGACCGTTCACGGATGTCTTATCCGGTGCTACTGGGCCGCTCCTTTCTGAAAGACGTCGCTGTCGTCGATGTTGGCCAGGAATTTATTCACCCCCGTTCTAAAAAACGCTGAAATACTCAGGTCGCTAATTTATGAAACCCGCCTCTACTCTGAGCTTTTATACACTGATCGTATTATTGGTTCTGGCTGGGGTCTCTTTGATTCTGCAGCGTCACTGGGTATACGAGGTTCCTTTAATACACGGTGAAACCCAGACGGTCTGGTCGGTTGAGGCGCTGGTCGAGTTTGAAGCCGGGGATCAGCCTGTGAAGGTGTCGATGGCGCGGCCGGCCGATCAGCCCGGCTTTACCTTGTTGCGACAGTCAGGGGCATCGCCGGGTTATGGCCTTAATTTTGTTGATGGTCCTGACCCTCGTGCCGAATGGACCATCCGTCGTGCGAATGGTATCCAGCAACTTTATTTTCAGGTGGATGTACTTGAGTCGGATATGGCTCAGTCTGAAGTGATCGCTCCGCCTGTGCTTATGGAACCGGATTGGCAGGAGCCTTATCGGAGTGCCATCTACCGTCTATCGAAAGACGCATGGGATGCATCATCAGACAATTTCAGCTTTGCTCGCGAACTAATCAAGCGCCTTACCGAAGAAGAGTCACCTCAACATATCCAGTTGTTGAAGCGTGCCTACAATGGTCGTTTACCGAATCTGCTGGCCGAAGTACTGAACAATTCATCGGTACACGCGAGCGTCGTTTATGGTCTCGAGCTGGAAGATCGCCGTCGTCGCCAGATGCTGACGCCGTTACTCCGTGTCTGGGATGGCGATAGCAGTAGAGTTTTCCGTCTGTATGAAATCAAAGACGAGCGGCCTCTGGCAGATGATGAAGAAAAGCCGTTATTGCTTTGGGAGCAGCGAGGTGCGTCGGTACTTGATGTGATTGGCGGTGAAAACTCGCGTATACGTTTTTCTATGTTACGCCGTGAAGAATCGACCTATTCTGCGTTGAACGACAGCTTGCCACTGCAGTCCTCCTTGCTTAATTTTTCAATTCACAGCTTACCGGTGGCAGAGCAGGCGATGTTCAAAACCATTCTGCTGTTACCGGTGGGTGCTCTTGTCGTGTGCTTGTTGCGGATTCTGATCGGCATACGGACGTCGGGTACCTTTATGCCAGTATTGATCGCGATTGCTTTTATGCAGACATCTCTTGGTACTGGTATTGTCGGTTTTATACTCGTTGTCGCCGCAGGGCTTGTAGTACGCGGGTATTTATCGCGTCTCAACCTGCTACTGGTTGCGAGAATATCCGCCGTGATCATATCGGTCATTGCGATTATCAGTCTCTTCAGTGTGCTCTCATACAAACTGGGGCTGACAGAAGGACTGAAAGTCATGTTCTTCCCTATGGTCATTCTGGCCTGGACGATTGAACGTATGTCGATCCTCTGGGAAGAAGAGGGCGGCCGCGAGGTAATGATTCAGGGCGGTGGCAGCCTGATTACCGCAGTGCTGGCATACGGTGCGATGCAGCACCCATTGATACAGCACCTGACGTTTAATTTTATGGGCGTCCAGTTCATTGTATTAGCACTGATACTTCTTCTGGGCTCATACACCGGGTACAGGTTGTTTGAACTACATCGTTTTGCGGTGCTTAAACGTTGAAGCTTCTTAACTCACTGATCTCCCCGTGGAGGCTTTCCCAGTTCGGCATGCTGGGGATTAACGAGCGTAACCGACGTTATATTGGTCGCTACAATCCTCGCAGCCTGTTTCCTTTGGTCGACAACAAACGTTTGACCCGTACCACGCTGAGCTCAGCTGACATTCCAATGGCAGCGCTTATCGGCGTTGTTGACCAGCAGTCTCAGGTTAAGAAAATCGCCAGCCTGGTCGAGGGGCATCAAGGGTTTGCGATCAAGCCGTCAAAAGGCAGTGGCGGGAAAGGGATTCTGATCGTCACCCACAAAGACGGTGACGAATGGGTTAAGGCCAGCGGTGGCCGGCTGACGGTTGATGATCTCAAACGTCATATTTCCAATATTCTCTCTGGTCTATACAGTCTTGGTGGCGCTGCCGATGTAGCACTCATTGAGTCTTTGATTCATCAGGCACATCATTTCGATGATTACACCGTGGAAGGCGTGCCCGATATTCGGGTTATCGTGTGCCGGGGATATCCGGTTATGGCCATGGTCAGACTGTCTACGCACGCATCGGATGGCAAGGCGAATCTGCATCAGGGAGCTGTGGGGGTGGGTATTGATATCGCGACGGGGACAGCTCTGGCGGCGGTTCAGCATGGCCAGCTCCTGAACCAGCATCCAGATACAGGCAAGCACCTGGGCGAACTGGCTATTCCAGACTGGGAAGCGTTGCTGATTATGGCATCACGTTGCTATGACGTTACAGGGCTCGGGTATCTGGGAATCGACATCGTCGTCGACCGGGATCACGGTCCACTTCTACTTGAACTCAATGCTCGTCCGGGCTTGGCTATCCAACTGGCGAACAATGCCGGTTTGTTACCGCGCTTACGTCGACTGGATAAACTGACGGCTGCTGACACGCGCCTTCGACCGGAAGAGCGTGTGCGCCGCAGCCGTGAGTGGTTTGCCGATGACTCAGTCTTCGATAAGACTGTCCAGCCCGGAGTGAAGCTCGCCGAGTGATGCAAGGTCGCTGTAGGCTTTGTTCACATTCATACCGATCTTGTCGGCCACCTGGAGAGGGAAGCCAGCAACAATCTCATCTTCAGACAGATTATGATCGTGGGCATGCTTCAGGTAGCGAGCGATATAAATGATACCGGCTTCTTTACTGTACTCTTCTGAATTCTCTGGCAGGTACTGCTGCGCAATAGCATTCTGAATAATTTCAGGAAACTTCCAGCGTTTCGCCAGCTCTGCACCTACATCGGCAGAGTTATAGCCAAACTGACCGTTTTCCAGCATATGGCGCTTCGACGTGCTCATGGCTTCTGACTGGTCAATACTCGCGGCTTCTTTCGGATAAAACATCCGTATAAGAAGATCGCCCACGGAGTGCATCATGCCGCAGGTAAAGGCAGTGTCTTTGTCTGTATCGGCGGTGAAGCCCGCAATCCATTTCGACAGCTCGGCGATACTGAAAGCGTCTTTCCAGAAAGCGTTCTGATCGAAGCCCTCTATTTTAGAGAAAGCACTGGTTACCCCGGATGCCAGCACCATAGTGCGCAGTGTGCCGAAGCCCAGAAGCATGACAGCATCCTGTGGCGTAGCAACGGTACGTGGAACACCGAAGTGTGCTGAGTTCGCAAGACGAAGCACTTTTGCGGTCAGTGACTGGTCTTTAGCTACTTTGCCGCTGATTTCATCAATATCCAGAGAATGCTCGTCCCCTCGGAAACTTTCCATCAGTTCCTGAACGACGCGTGGAATATGTGGGAGCTGCTTAGGTTCAGCGAAAATTGAGGCCATGTTCATAGTTATACTTCCTTCTCAAGTAACTGATGATAAGCATAGGCGAGGCTCCCGAATCTGCTTGTGATTCAAACGTTAACTTTCGTTAATGGTAAACTTCGGGCCTTGAAATAAGCACCTGATCTGAGGAGTCGACATGCAGTCATCGCGTATTGGATTTATTGGTATGGGCCTGATGGGAGTACCTATGAGCCGCCGGCTACAGCGGGCGGGATTCGATGTTTCTGTCTGGAACCGCAGTCCGGATAAATCCAAACCTCTGGCAAAAGAGGGAATCCGGGTTTGTGAACACTTACATGAGCTGATTTCCTCGTCCGATATATTGATGACTTGTGTAACAGATACGTCGGCGGTGCGCGCAATTGTGGAAGGGCCGGGTGGCATCGCTGAACACGGTCGGGAAAGTCAGGTATTGATTGATTTTTCGAGCATTGATCCACAGTCGACGCGAGACATGGCAGACACTCTTTTTAATAAAACGGGCATCCGATGGGTAGACGCACCTGTGTCAGGTGGTGTTGCTGGTGCTGAGCAAGGAACGTTGGCGATCATGGCCGGAGGAGACGCAGCGTTGGTTGATAGTGTACGCCCTCTGCTTCAGCCTTTATCTCAGCGAGTGACCCATATGGGGCCAACCGGGTCCGGGCAAGTCACTAAAATCTGCAATCAGATGATTGTCAGTTGTAATGTACTTGTCATGGCAGAAGTGATGGCGCTGGCTGAAAAGTCCGGTGTCGATGCGAAGAAGATCCCAGAGGCGCTGAAGGGAGGATTTGCTGACTCCATCCCCCTTCAGTTGACCGGCCCACGCATGGCAGAACGGGATTTTGACCCAGTGAAATGGCATGTGAAAACCCTGCTGAAAGACCTGGATATGGCAAACGCGTTAGCGAAAAATTCCGCCAGTGCCGTGCCGATGGCAGGGCAGGCAGCAGAGTTGATGCGATTACATGCCACCCAGGGCAGTGCTGAATGTGATCCTTGTACGCTGATCGAAATGTACACCAGCAAGGACGAAGAGGCATGAAGCTGACGGCAAACCTTTCATTGCTCTACACAGAGCTACCCATGTTGGAACGCTTTGCCGCAGCGGCTGCGGATGGCTTTACGGCGGTAGAAATTCAGTTCCCCTATGAGACGCCGGCGAACGAACTTCGCCGAGCATTGGATGATGCGCGCCTTAAATGCGTTCTGATCAATGTGCCTGCGGGCGATCTTATGACAGGAGGCCGGGGGCTTGCTTGTGTCCCCGGGCGTGAGGCTGAGTTTGAGACGGCGCTCAACCTGTGCCTCGACTACGTAAAGGTTCTCAAGCCCTGTTGCGTTAATGTGCTGGCTGGAAGAGCAGCCGCGCAGGAGCGCGAGACTGCCCTTAAGGTATTGCGAGGCAACGTCAGCAAAGCCGTTGAGCTGCTTGCACCGGAAGGGGTACAGGTAACGCTTGAAGCGATTAATACCTTCGATATGCCCGAGTTTCTGATTTCGTCTTTTGCTGAAATGAAACGCTTTACCGAAAACGCTGGTGTCGATGTCAGAATGCAGTTTGATATTTACCATATAGCACGTATGAATGAGCCGGTAGAGTCGCTTCTTACTTCATATGGCGCTGATATTGGCCATATTCAGTTCGCAGATGTGCCGGGCCGACACGAGCCAGGCTCAGGTGACCTGAATTTTGATCGCTTGTTTGCGGCAGCGGAACAGTCTGGTTATCAGGGATGGTACGGTGCTGAATACAGGCCTACAACGGAGTCGACGTCGGCAGGACTTAGCTGGATGAAGAAGTATCAGAACAGGTCGAACTGATTGTCTTTGTTGGCGCGTGGAGGAGCTGGGTCAGGCTCTGAAGGTGTTTTAGTCACAGGCTTTGGATCTGCCGTTTGGTATTCCTGTTTGCTGGAGGGCACTTCAGCGGCAGGGTGAGTTTTCTCTTCGGCGATTTTTTCTGACAGTGTATCTGCAACGAACAGGTCGAGCTGGGAGATGTCTGTTTCTTCTTCAATCGTATCTTCACTTGGTCCCGCGAGAATTTTCAGCCGACGTCGCTCGCAAAGATTAATAACCAGTTGTTGTTGAAACGGAGTGAAATCATTCCAGTGAAACCGCTCTTTGCGGGAGCGCAGGCAGCCTTTGCAGTACCCCTTGTTATTGGAAGTACAGACACCGCGGCACGGGTTTGGAATTGTGAACAGTTCGCCCTGATCTAACATAAACAGACTTGTCTTTGTTTTGTCACAGAGTACCAGCATTCAGGCTGGTGTCGAGCGGGAAGCTCAGGGGAGGGGAATGCGGGCCCGGAATCAGACCGGGCCACAGCAATTATTCGGCAGGAGTTACGTTTTCTGCCTGAGGACCTTTCTGACCCTGAACCACTTCCATGGTTACGGCCTGGCCTTCTTCCAGTGAACGACGGCCGTTGCCGTTGATTGCACTGTAGTGAACGAAAACGTCTTTTCCGGAATCCTGAGCGATAAAGCCGAAGCCTTTCTCGTCATTGAACCATTTGACTGTGCCTTGAACTAAATTTGCCATACTTTTTTCCTGAGATATTGTGCTGACTATATCAGCGGACTTGCTGTGTTACGGCATTAGTCAATCACTGGCCGGGGCTTCCGGAAGGTCTTTCTATAATGCCCTTATCGACCGAGATGCCTCATAAATTGATATGTTGCACTCGTCAATTGGCCCCCCTAATACGAGAGACGCGGTCATAGTATCCCAAGATTCAGTGCATACCAAGCGCTTACTGAGGAAATATCCCGCGGTTTTGACGCCTCTTTGTATAACGTTTGTATTAATTGTCGTCTTTGCTCAAAGCGCGCCGGATCTGGCGTTCTGTCCGCCATTTCCAGAAGGCTGCCAGAATAGCACCTGCAATATTCTGCCAGACGCTGAATAGTGCGCCGGGAAGAGCAGTCAGCGGGCTGAAGAAGCTATTGGCAAGCGCGACCCCAAGACCTGAATTCTGCATTCCTACCTCAATGGCGATAGTCCGCGCTTCTACTTCGGTGTTGCCGTTCCAGCGCGCGATGCCATAACCCGCGAGTAAACCAATCAAGTTGTGAAGAACAACGGCCAGAATCAGCGAGTGACTGAGTACTGCCAGTTCATCAGCATTGCTGGCAACGATCACTGCAATGATTAGCAGAATCGCCCCGGTAGCGAGTGTCGGCAGGTACTGGCTGACGCTTTTCTGAATAGCAGGCAACCAGCGGTTCACCAGAACACCTGCCCCCACTGGAATAATGACTATTTTCGCAATCATCAGCAGCATACCTATGGTATCGATATCGATGATGCCGGTGTGGGTCAGTTCTTGCGTGAAGTCACGTGCATAAAATGCAATCAGGAAAGGCGTCAGGAATACGCCCCACAGCGTTGATGCGGTGGTCATTGTGACAGAGAGAGCGACATCGCCCTTGGCCAGAAACGTCATCACGTTCGATGCTGTCCCCCCTGCGCAGGCACCGACAATAATCAGACCGATAGCGACCTCTGCGGGCAGTTTAAGCAATAGAGCGAGACCCCAGGCGATCAGCGGCATCAGGCCAAACTGTAAGATAATACCTAGCGCAACAGGTTGAGGTTTTTGCCAGATACGTCTGAAGTCACTGAAGCGCAGGGTTAGCCCCATCGAAAACATAATGATGGTCAGAAGCGGTACAATAGTGCCGGTCAGCCCAAGCAGTGGCTCAGGATTCTGCCAGGCCAGAAGGCTCACAATAACGGCCAGAAATGGAAAAGCGCGCTCGGCGGTAAGCATAGATATGTCTCCGGTAACAGGTGGCCGGTTATATCGGTAATTGTGGACAGGTGCAAGTTCGCCGGATAGCGGTTAACCTGAGCGCTTTGGTAGAGCATTTGTTGTAACTATTGGCCTAACTATTGCCGTAATTCTCGGTGTCCCTAAGGAGCTATTTTGGATATTCAGTTCAGCGATAAAACCCCGGTAGAGCGATATCACTTACTGGTGCAATCTGTCATTCCGCGACCCATCGCATGGATTCTCACCGCAGAAGAAGATGGTGGATTAAATCTGGCGCCATATTCCTTTTTTGCACCGGTATGTTCGGCACCACCGACCCTGGTTGTGTCTGTTGGCCAGAAGTCTGCTGGCACTGAAAAGGACAGCTATCGCAATTTAAAGCGCTCGGGGTGGTGTGTCGTCAATATTGCTGATGCCAGTCAGGTGGATTCGTTGAATATGAGTTCCGCAACGCTTGCCGCGGGGGTGAGTGAAACCAGCAGTTTTGATATTCCGGTTGAACCTCAGGAAAGCTGGCCACTCCCTCGTGTTGCAGCGGCGCCTGTCGCCTTCTTGTGTCGTTACCAGCAACAGGTCGATCTGGGCGCTGCTCCTCAGCATGTTATTTTTCTCGAGATAGAGAGAATGTTCATTGATGAGGGGGTGGCGGCTGAGGTTGATGGGCGTCTCAAGCTCGATTCAGAATTGCTGAACCCATTGGCCAGACTAGGCGGTGCGGAATACGCCGCTCTTGGTGAAAGGATGGTGCGCCCGCGCCCGGAATGATGCCTTACTGATGGAAGGTCTGCGAGTACAGATAAAAACGCCGGATTAATTATCCGGCGTTTTTATTTAATCGACCTGAGTCAGCGGGATCATGCGCGCATCCCGTGCCTTACCGTAAGCCCGCATACGCCACAGGCAAAGAGCGATAAACGCAATACAGCCGACAATCCAGCTGGCGGCGGTTACCGGAGAGCTACCGAGTTGCCCCAGTTGATAGACGATAACGGCTGTGGTGTAAGCCAGACCGGTACTCCAGCCTGTCACAAACAGCATCCAGCGCATGCCGGATTCTCGTGCCATCGCCCCCAGAGTTGCCACACAGGGTGTGTAAAGCAGAACAAATACAAGGTAGGAGAAAGCTGCCCACTGGCTGACGAAGAGAACCTCCATCGTACTGAACGTTGCATCCTGCACACCTTGTTCTTCACCCTGGTCTGCGCCAATCAGAGAGAGGCCAAGCGGATCGAGCAGCGCGTCAGCAAGTCCCGCAAGGTTATCCGGAATAGTCATTGCTGCCTCAGTCAGACCGCCCACGAGGTCATATTCACCTGCTTCGTCTTCGGCCGGGGAATAGAGCGCATCAAGAGTACCAACAACGGCTTCCTTGGCGAAAATACCGGTGATGATACCTACCGTGGCTGGCCAGTTCTCTTCCTGCACACCCAGTGGTGTGAAAGCAGGGGTTACTGTGCGAGCGATACTGGACAGTACAGACTTTTCACTGTCCTCGTTGCCGAAGCTGCCGTCGGTACCAAAAGAATTCAGGAAGCTGAGGACCACCACCACGGTGACAATGGTTTTACCGGCCCGCAGGGTAAATGAGCGCAGACGTTCCCAGGTTTTCAGCAGGACGCCTTTTACTGTCGGGATGTGGTACGCCT
>NZ_DFQB01000056.1:0-4910 GCF_002377545.1 Thalassolituus sp. UBA3500
CTGTGGAAGCAGATCAGCAGTAATACTGTGGAAGCAGATCAGCAGTAACACTGTGGGAGCGAATCAGCCGGAGGCTATTCGCGATTAACCCAATCGCTATTAGCCAGGCAAGCTGGCTGAATAGCTCCCACAGGTTTTGCCACCCTGGCAACCGCTTGCCGTTTCCACATCCTACCACCGGCATATCGACACTCAAAATCCGCCTGGATGTTATATAACTAATTGATTTTTAATAAGAAAATATAGTTGGCACAGCCTTCGCAATGCTTCATGTAACTGAACTATTGAAAGGCAACCACTATGGACCGCGCACTCTACATCGCCATGTCCGGGGCCAAACAGAACACCTACGGGCAAACTGCACACGCCAACAACCTGGCCAATGTTGCGACCACAGGTTTCCGCTCTGATTACACCCAAAGCCGGGCGCAAGGCGTGTTCGGTGAACACTTTCCATCGCGTGCGTACGCCATGACCGAACGTCCCGCCAGTGACATGAGCATGGGCTCATTGGTGGAGACGGGCCGCAACATGGATCTCGCGATTGAAGGGAAAGGTTGGTTTGCCGTTGTCGGCCCGGATGACCAGGAAGCCTATACCCGCGCCGGTGACCTCAGCGTCGATCCGCTAGGTCGACTGGTGAATGGCAGTGGTCGTCAGCTCATTGGTGACGGCGGTCCTGTGGTACTGCCCGAATTCGAAAAAATCAATATCTCAAAGGCCGGAATTATTACGATTCAGCCACTTGGCGAAGTGCCTGCGGGCGTTGCCGAACCGGTGCAGCTCAAGCTCGTTAATCCAGACCCTGAAACATTAGAAAAAGGCGAAGACGGTTTATTCCGCTTTCGTGAAGAGGGCACCCCACCGGCTCAGCCAGACCTTAATGTCAGCGTTGTTGGCGGCTTTACTGAAAGCAGTAACGTCAATGCCGTCACCGAACTCACCAGCCTGATTCAGCTGAACCGTCAGTATGAAATGCAGGTAAAAATGATGAAACGTGTCGACGAGCTGGCAGCCGCCACGACACAGATCATGTCGAATCAATAAGGAGTCAGCACTATGATGAACGCACTCTGGGTCAGTAAGACCGGGCTCGAAGCACAAGACCTCGCGCTGACCACCGTATCAAACAACCTCGCTAACGTAGCGACCACTGGCTTCAAAAAAGACCGTCCGGTATTCGAAGACCTGATCTACCAGATTCAGCGTCAGCCGGGTGCCAACAGTTCAGCCGACAGTCGCCTGCCATCCGGTCTGCAACTCGGTACCGGTGTACGTACCGCAGGTACACAGAAAGTATTCACAACAGGCTCGCTCGAAATCACGGATCAGCCGCTGGATATCGCGGTAAATGGTCGAGGTTTTTTCCAGATTCAGATGCCTGACGGCAACATCGGCTATACGCGTGACGGTACCTTCCACATCAATAACGAAGGCACCGTAGTGAACGTCAACGGCTATCCGTTAGAGCCGCAGATTGTTATCCCTGAGCAGACCAACAACCTCACCATCAGTGAAGACGGTATTGTCCAGGCAACCATGTTCGGAGACCCGAATCCGCAGCAGCTAGGCCAGATCGAGACCGTCGACTTTATTAACCCAGCAGGCCTTCAGGCAGCCGGTGGCAACCTCTTTCTGGAAACCGCAGCCAGTGGTGCTCCTCAAGGTGGAGTTCCGGGTGAAGATGGTTTTGGTCGGGTAGTGCAGGGCGCACTCGAAAACTCCAACGTCGAAGTGGTTGAAGAGCTGGTGAAAATGATCACCGTTCAGCGCGCCTACGAAATGAACTCAAAAGTCGTGTCAGCAGCCGATCAGATGCTGCAGTTCCTGACACAGAACACCTGATGGAGGTGTGATATGAAACGCCTGTTAGTTAACGCATTTATTGCACTTACAAGTACTGGTCTGTTGACCGCATGCAGCAGTATTCAACAAGAGCGCGACGTATTCCCGGATGACCCAGCGTTTGCGCCTGTATCGGCACAAAGCCTCGAAGCGCCGCCGACCAATGACGGCTCGCTGTTCCAGCCGCGCTACAGCGTAGGTTTGTACACCGACCAGCAGGCCAACCGGATTGGTGACATCATCACCGTGATATTCGACGAAGAATATCAATCGTCGAAATCAGCAGAAACGGTGGCCGATAAATCATCCAACAACAACATGGCAGTGCCGTCACTCATGGGAACAGTACCCGGTTGGAAGAACCTGACCATGGATTCAGAAACCGTGAACGATCGACAGTTCTCCGGTAAAGGCGAGGCAGATCGCTCCAACAGCTTGACTGGTCAGATCAGTGTGACGGTATCCGATATTCTGCCTAACGGTGTACTACAGATACGCGGCGAAAAATGGCTGACCCTGAGCGAAGGTGACGAATATATTCGTATTATGGGCCTGGTGCGTCCACAAGACATTACCCCTGAAAACACCATCGCTTCAAGCAAAGTAGCCGATGCACGCATCTCATTTGGTGGTCGTGGCAACCTCAACAACAGCACCAAACAAGGTTGGGCTGACCGCATCTTTATGTCACCGCTCTGGCCGTTTTGATTCAATATTTTGTAGGAGCTATTCAGCCAGCTTGTCTGGCTAATAGCGATTGGGCAGTTGCAGTAGTGATATTCGCGAATAGCCTCCGGCTGATTCGCTCCCACAGGGATTAAAAGCCTGATTCGCTCCCACGATCATTTCCCAATTGGCACACCCTTCGCATTATTCCTCAAATACGACCTAAACCCTGCAATCAGATACGTAATGCGGATGAAACGATGAAAAACTGGCGTCAATTACTCGTCATAATGCTGGTCAGCACGATTCCAGCTCTGGCCCATGCGGAGCGAATCAAAGACATCACCAGTATATCAGGCGTGCGTTCAAACCAATTGATCGGCTACGGCCTGGTGGTTGGTCTCGACGGTACGGGCGATAAAGCCCCGTTTACCACACAGACTTTCCGTAACATGATGAACGAGTTCGGGATCACCCTACCGCAAGGCACTGACCCGAAACTGAAAAACGTCGCTGCCGTATCTGTTACTGCAGAACTGCCGCCGTTCTCAAAACCCGGCCAGCGGGTCGACGTTACCGTATCGTCACTGGGCAATGCCAAAAGCCTGCGCGGTGGCTCACTGTTATTTACCCCCTTAAAGGGCGCTGATGGCGGCATCTACGCGGTTGCTCAGGGTAACCTCGTCGTCGGTGGCTTTGGTGCCGAAGGCAACGACGGCTCAAGCATCACCGTTAATGTCCCCAGCGTCGGGCGCATTCCCAACGGCGCGACGGTTGAACAAGCCGTACCCAGCAGCTTTGGACGCGGCGACAGTCTGATCTTCAACCTGGATCAACCCGACTTCACCACCGCGCGGTCAATGACCGATAAAATCAACGAACTGCTGGGGCCGGGCACTGCCGAAGCCCTCGACGCTACAAGTATCCGGGTCAGTGCTCCGCGCGATACAAGTCAGCGCGTTGCCTACCTGTCGGTGATAGAAAATCTTGAGATAGAAACCGGCACCGAACGCGCAAAAATTATTATTAATTCCCGTACCGGCACCATAGTTATGGGGCAAAAAGTACAGATAGAACCAGTGGCCGTGACACACGGTAGCCTGACCGTCACCATCACCGAAGACTTCGAAGTGGCACAGCCCAACGCGCTGGCTGAAGGTGAGACGGTTGTGGTTCCGCAAACTAACATCAACATCGATGATGGCGGCGACAGCCGCATGTTTAAATTCGGCCCTGGCGTCACGCTCGACGACATCGTCAAAGCCGTAAATGAAATTGGCGCCGCCCCCGGAGACCTCATGGCAATACTCGAAGCCATGAAACAAGCCGGTGCCCTCAAAGCAGAATTAATCGTCATATGAATAACGACCTATTTAGCCAGGTAAAAAACCTCTCGCTTGAACTACGCTCCCTGATTCGTCAGGGCGTAAAAGAAGGTGTCGAAGAACGCATCCAGAAACGCAACGAACTGATGCGCGAGTGGTTTTCTCAAGTCAGCGACCTCATCGACCTGACTAACGAACAGCAAGTGTTTCTTGA
This sequence comes from Thalassolituus sp. UBA3500, assembly GCF_002377545.1. Classification (NCBI taxonomy): domain Bacteria; kingdom Pseudomonadati; phylum Pseudomonadota; class Gammaproteobacteria; order Oceanospirillales; family Oceanospirillaceae; genus Thalassolituus; species Thalassolituus sp. UBA3500. The sequence goes on from NZ_DFQB01000056.1 coordinate 4,051, forward strand.
AGACCTGTTGAAAGAAGAACAGGAATTGCTTGAGCAATTAAAAGCTGAGCAGAAGCAAGTGGGCTCACAACAGCAAGGCCAGAAGAACATCAAAAAGTATTTGATGTGATGGTGCGTTTGTAGGAGGGGATCATATCCCCGAGAGGTGTGGAGGAAATTACGGATGTGTAGGAGGGGATCATATCCCCGACAATTGACTATGATTTTATACCCACACGGCATTCCAGAACGGATAGTTCCCTGCCTTCTGCGCCAATCCAGCTCGGATAGGGTTAGCAACGATATATCTCGCTAGTGGTAACAACTCACTCTCCGACCGGAGTGCACGATCGTGAAACGCTTTGCTCCATATATCTCCTTCCCATAATCTCTCGTTATGAATCACCCTGGTAGAAATAGCCTTGATTCTTCCAACAACTTTAGAGAGTGAGTCGTACCGGCCTACTTGGACGATAGCATGCCAATGATCTGGCATAATTACCCATGCAGATATGGAGCTCGTCTTAAGTACACTAGGAGAGTTCAAGATCTTTGCCAGTGTTGATGCGGTACCGAATGAAGAAAAAATGTGCTGTCTCTGACAAGTCACAACAGTGACATGGTAAATATTATATTCTTGCGAAAAGCGCCCCTTTCGTAATGCCTTATGTCCCTGCATTTTTTTTGATATCCACTTCGTAGCTTCTGGACAATCTAGTAAAACGCAATCATGTATGGCAATCGCGAGAAAGCATGAGACCGTTAAGGATTGTGTCGGGAAGAAGCTTCCCTCCTACAGGACAAGCATGATGTAGGAGGGGATCATATCCCCGAACAACGTATCGGCCTCGGCAATGTCGGGAAGAAGCTTCCCTCCTACA
>NZ_DFQB01000012.1:0-17035 GCF_002377545.1 Thalassolituus sp. UBA3500
GGGTCCATCTCATTTCCCACAGGGTGTAGTAGGCTGGCTGATTCGCTCCCACAGATTTATAAAGGTCGCCCGACCTCAACAAAAACACATATCAAGGAAGATATATGTACAAAATCTCTCACCATGGCGCGGTTGATGGCGTCACGGGTTCTTGCCACCGGCTGACGCTGGATTCGGGCGATGCCATTCTTATTGATTGCGGTATGTTTCAGGGTGCTGAGGGCGAGGCCATTTCTGAAGGTCTGGCCAGGGGCGAGTCGCCCATCGATTTCGATATATCGAGGGTTAGGGCGTTAGTCGTCACTCACTGTCACATTGATCACGTCGGGCGTATTCCTTATCTGATGGCGGCGGGTTTTTCTGGCCCTATCTACGCCACTGAAGCAACAGCTCAATTGTTGCCCCTGGTGTTGGAAGATGCTCTGAAAGTCGGTGTTACCCGTGACGAGTCTCTGATTAATAATTTCTTGCGTTTGCTGGATAAGCAGTTGATTGCTGTGCCGTTCAAGGAGTGGTTTGTTCCTGCTTCTATCCCTGCGCTGCAACTCAAGTTTCAGCGCGCAGGGCATATTCTTGGTTCTGCGTATGTTGAATGCGCTGTGGGTGAGAAGTTACGTGGCTCAAAACGTGTCGTGTTTTCGGGGGATCTCGGGGCGCCGTATTCGCCACTACTGCCCGCGCCTAAGTCGCCGTATCGTTGCGATGATCTGGTGATTGAGAGTACTTACGGTGATAAGTGCCACGAGGGCAGGAGAACCCGTCGACAACGTTTGCAGAAGACGATCGAGCGCTGCCTCAAGAATCGGGGGACGGTTCTGATTCCGGCATTTTCGATTGGGCGCACGCAGGAGCTGCTGTATGAGATCGAGGAGATCATTCACCGGGCAACGCACAAGTCGACAAATGATGAGCAAGCAGCCCTGTGGGAGTCACTCGATATCATTGTCGATTCTCCATTAGCTGCTGAATTCACGGCACACTATCGTTCGTTAAAGAAGCTATGGGATGCCGAGGCAAGGCAGCGTCTTCGGTCTGGCCGCCATCCTTTGTCGTTTGAGCAGCTGACGACCATCGAATCTCACCGGGAGCATGTTCAGACCGTCGAATATCTGGCCAACACGGGAAAGCCAGCGATTGTGATTGCCGCAAGTGGCATGTGCGCAGGTGGACGGATGATGAACTACCTGAAGGCTTTGTTACCCGATAAACGCACTGATGTTGTGTTTGTGGGGTATCAGGCTCAGGGGACACCGGGCAGGGACATTCAGAAGTATGGCCCGCGAGGTGGGTATGTCTACCTGGACGGCGAGAAAACAGACATTCGGGCGGGTGTGTATACCTTGTCTGGGTACAGTGCTCATGCGGACCAGAAGGATTTGCTGAACTTTATTAAGCGTATGCGCTACCGCCCCAAAACTGTACGCATTGTTCATGGTGATGATGAGGCGAAAGCCGCGCTGAGGAGTAAGATTCAGCGCCAATTTACTGATTCTCAAGTAGTTATTCCGTGACAATTCATTTTTTTGTCATGGAATGCCTTTAATCTGCGTCGTCTGAAAATTGTGCAATTGCGACAAAGTCGTTCACGAATCGTACGAATAGAACGATTGTCACTCGCCTGACGGTAACTTTACCCATACGGGGGATGGACACTTTCGGACCCCCGTCACATAATTCACATAAAGTTACGTCACGAATCACTATGTGGCGCAAAAAAGGGAATTCGTAGTCAGAGGTAGTTATGACGAAACAAGGACTCATCCGCTCGAATGAGAACTCTTTCGGTGTTCTTTATCGCGTAATCGACCTGTCCATCATTCTGATGACCCTGTTCGTCTGTGTGATTGGCTACGAGATTACTCCGCACGTTGGCTACCTGACAGCGGGCCTTATTGCTTCAATGAGCTATCTTCTCGTGGCTGAGTCTCTGGAGGTTTACCGCTCCTGGCGCGCTGCGACGGCGCTTCGTATGATCACAGTGACTTCGTCTGCCTGGGTGCTGGTTGCCACTGGTCTTATTGTCCTGGCGTTCTTTGCCAAGGTCTCGGAGGATTTTTCTCGCCTCGTCATGGGGACCTGGATGGTAGGTGCTTTAGTTTTTCTGAGTACCTGGCGTCTGATTTTCAGGCTTTTTCTCAAAGAGATCCGGTTGCGCGGTTATAACACTCGCCGGGTTGCCATTGTCGGTGTGAATGAAGCCGCTATCGAAATGCGCAGGCAGATTGATCGGAGCCCAGAGCTTGGCTATCAGTTCTGGGGCTTCTTTGATGATCGTTGTGATGAACGGATCATGGCTGAATACGATGATGTCGAGCTGATGGGAACCATCGACGAACTGATTCATCTCACTCAGTCGGGTAAGTTTGAAGTGATCTTTATCGCTCTGCCGCTGAAAGCCCAGGTACGCATTGCTGAGATTCTGGAAAAATGCGGTGACACAACGGCATCTGTTCACCTTATTCCTGATTTCTTTACGTACAATCTGCTGCATGCCCGCCTGAGCGAGGTTGGCCACATGCAGACGCTGAGCGTGTATGACTCGCCTATCTTTGGCATCAATGACGTTCTTAAGCGGATGTTCGATATTGTCTTTTCGTTGGCTGTGCTTACTGTGATAGCTATTCCTATGCTGGTTATTGCTGGGGCTGTGAAGTTCACTTCTAAAGGGCCGGTTGTCTTTAAACAGATTCGTTATGGACTGGATGGTCGTCGGATTGAGGTCTGGAAATTCCGTAGTATGACGACCATGGATAACGGCGATAAGGTGATGCAGGCGACCAAAGGCGATGCGCGTATTACCCCAGTTGGTGCCTTTATCCGCAAGACGTCGCTGGATGAACTGCCACAATTTATTAATGTTTTGCAGGGTAGTATGTCGGTGGTTGGCCCTCGGCCTCACGCGGTTGCGCACAACGAAGAGTATCGGAAACTGATTCCGTACTACATGCTGCGCCACAAAGTGAAACCTGGTATTACCGGCTGGGCACAAATCAACGGTTATCGCGGCGAAACAGATACGCTGGATAAGATGGAAGGGCGTGTTGAGTACGACCTGGATTATATCCGTAACTGGTCGTTGTGGATGGATGTGAAAATTGTCGTGCTGACCTTCTTTAAAGGGTTTGTCGGGAAACACGTTCACTAGATAATGAAAGCAGAAGCGCAGCGGTGGCCAGCCGTGTTGTTTCTGGTCTATGCCATCGGATTGATCGTGTTAAGTGCGTGCAAGTCGGCTGAGATTGGCTTAACGCAGATACACGGGCTGGAAGCCTGGCTCGGTGGCGACAAAAGCATGCATTTTACATTGTCGGCCATCTTGGCCGTATTGGCTTGTTTTGCGTCGGAACGGGTGTTAGATTTAGCGCCAATTACGCGTACCATTGGCGTTTGCTGCGTGCTGGCAGCAGCCTTATCGCTGGATGAAGGCCTCCAGTACGTTCTGGCCTCACGGCGTTTTGAGTTGCTTGATCTTGCATTCGGATCATTGGGGCTACTGACAGGAGCATTGGGGTACTTGTCAGTAAGGTTTGTCTGGTCGAGAACTAAACCGGCCTGATTTGCTCGCAATCTGGCGAATGGATGGCAAATGGATACTGAGGCTTTGCCTGTGCAGAGTCTTGATTTTTAAGGGGAATACTATGAAGTCTGTAAAAATACCGCTCAGTGTTGCTGTAATGGCCGCCAGCTTTGGCGCACAGGCAGTTGAGCCGCAGGGCATTCTACTCGATAGTGGTATTACATTGCTGCCGTCAGTTGAGTTGTCAGTAGAAGATAATGACAACGTTTACCTGCAACCTGAAGAAACTCAGGAATCGTCAACCGTGACCCGTTTGTCACCTGCAATCGCCATTGCGGCAGATCTGGGGCAGACTCAGCTGGCATTAGGCTTTGCTGCCGAGAAAGGTACGTACTCGGCTGATGAAGACGACAACTATACGGATACTCGTATCAATGTTGGCGCTGATTTCGAAATGACTTCTCGCCATGCTCTGGCATTGAGTGCACAGGTGAACTCTCTGCACGATGCTCGTGGTGCGGGTACTACCGAGGGTTCGGCAGCTCTTGAGATCAAAGACCCTGATGAATACGACGAAAACATCTGGGATGCTGCTTTCACATACGGTAGCGCCAATGCGCTGTTCAACATGACCTTTGGTCTGAACCGTTATGAAAAAGAATATCAGAACAACCTGAACGTAGCCGCCACTGCTAACCGTGACCACGTCAAAACGACCTTGAGTGTTGATACGGCGATTTACGTGAGTGATCGAAGCAACTTCCTGATTGATTTGAGCACAGCAAATATTGACTACAACGAAGACAACATCATCACCGAAGGTCGTGAAGGTAGCCTGACCAAAGCGCTGGTGGGTATGTCTTACGATCTCACAGGTAAGCTGAGTGGTAGTGCCAAAGTGGGTGCTGCGCAACGTAACTTCGATTCAGACGACGTTGATTCTGATACGGCTCTGAGTTGGGAAGTGCAGGGCATCTGGACGCCACGTACCTACTCAACGATTACGGTGTTCACTTCTCAGGCATCGAACGAAGCGAGCAGTGTAGGTAACTATATCGACAGCAAGTACTCGATGGTTAGTTGGGAGCATGAGTTCTCAGAATTTTTTGCTCTGACTGCTGACGTCTCTCTTGCGAGCGATACCTACTATAATGAAGCAGACGATCGTGAAGATGACACTCTTACTTATGGTCTGAAGGGTACCTATTCGCCGACTACGTCACTCGATGTATATGGCAGCCTGAAACAGGCAGAGCGTGATTCTTCGACCGCTGGCCTGGACTACGACCAGCAAGTTGTCACTCTGGGTGTTGTACTGGCGATCTGATAGATCAATCGCTTGTTCGGGGCGGACATAGCCCCGAGCCTCCTCTGATGTAATAACAAAGAGTACCTCCATGCTGCGCTTTTTTGGCCTGCTTCTGATTGCAATTTCCCTCCCATCTTTCGCTAATGAAAATGCTTACCGCCTGGGTGCTGGTGACCTGATTTCTATCAGTGTCTACGATGAGCCCGATCTGAGCCTTGAGTTACGTATTGGTTTGTCGGGCACGATCTCCTATCCCTTGCTGGGTGATGTCGATGTTGAGGGCTTGAGCCCGAAGCAGCTCGAGTTGAAATTGTTGGAGAAACTCAAAGGCCCGTATCTTGTTGACCCTAGTGTGTCTGTCTCCATCATGGAGTACCGGCCTTTTTACGTCACCGGGGAAGTCGAAAAACCGGGTAGTTATTCTTTCCATCCTGGCCTTACGGTAGAGCGGGCTATATCTATCGCTGGCGGCTTGACGGAACGTGCATCTAAAAACCGCATTTATGTGGTTCGAGATAAAGCGGCTGATGAGGTAGTGACTCAGTCAATCCAGAAAGAGAAAGCGAAACTTGCCGATGTCGTGCGACCAGGCGATGTGATTACCATTGAGCAGGGCTTCTTCTAAGTAGAATTGTATGGATAACCAGATGAAGAGTGCAGGTATGAATAATCATGCAGCCGTTGAGGTCATTGATCTCTCTCATTATTGGCAGGTGATTCGCCGACAGCTGAAAAAAATTATTCTGTTCAGCGCTATTATTACTGTGATTGCGGTGCTTGTTGCTCTTGCAATAACTCCTGTATACCGCGCAACTGCGACGATTCTTATTGAAGCTGAAGAAGCTAAAGTACTTTCTATTGAGGAAGTTTACGGGCTTGGTTCTGCCTCAGATGAGTATTATCAAACTCAGTTTGAGATTCTTAAGTCCCGAGAGCTGGCTAAGCGTACGGTTCTTGAACTAGGGCTGATCGATAATCCAGAGTTTAACCCTGCTCACCCTGCCAACAAAAAGTCCTTCTCTATTAAAGAAATGATTTTGGGGGAGGCAGAGCCGCTGACAGAAGAAGAGATATTGGCTGAAACGGTCGATACCTTCTGGGAAGCAGTGTCAATTTCGCCGGTACGTAAAACTCAGCTGGTAAAGGTTTCCGTAGACAGTGAGTCTGCTGAAATGGCGCGTGTGGCCGCAAATGCCATGGCGCAACAATTTATTGAAAGTCAGCTTGACGCAAAAGTAGAAGTTACGCAGCAGGCAGCAGGCTGGCTGAGTGACCGTCTGGGTGGCTTGAAGGCTAAGCTTGAAGCATCTGAACGTAAGCTACAGCAATATCGTGAAGACAACGATCTGGTTGATGTCGAGGGTGTCGATACGCTGGTTGCCAAAGAAATTGACCAGATAACGGAAGCCTTAGTTGAGGCTCGTGCCCGCAGGTTGGAGCTTCAGGGAACTTATGAACAGCTGCAGTCATTAGGTGCACTGAATTACGATAACTTATCGAGTCTGCCAAGTATCATCAGTAACCCCGTTGTCGTTAATCTGCGTGATGCAGAAACTCAGGCCGAACTGAAAGTTTCTGAACTGAAAAAGCGCTATGGTCCGCTTCATCCTAAGATGATCGCTGCGGAATCTGATCTCGAGGCGGTTCGTGAGTCTGTTTTAACGCAGATGAAGCGGATCGCGACGTCGATTGAAAGCAACTACCTGGTTGCTCAAAGCAAAGAAAACTCTCTTGAGAAAGCACTAAGAAACTCTAAGTCCGATGTGCGTAACTTGAATAGAACTGAATTTACTCTGAGTGAATATCAGCGCGAGGTGCGGACTAACCGTCAGCTGTACGAGGCTTTCTTTAATCGCGTCAGTGAGACAAGTGCAACCGGAGACCTGCAAACGGCGAACGCCCGTGTGGTGGACCCGGCCATTAAACCTGTGGAACCGATCAAGCCGAACAAAAAATTAATTGTTCTGTTGGCTCTCGTAGTCAGCGGTATGTTCGGTGTCGCACTGGCTTTCTTACTGGATATTCTCGATTCAACCATCAAGAATCTGGACGATGTTGAGCGTAAGCTTGATGTACCTATGCTTGGACTGTTGCCTCTGGTAGGTAAAAAGCAGGATGCGGGTGATGCAGAGCAGATGGTACGGGCGTTTGTCGGCGAAGGGATGGATGGCTTCAGGGAATCTGTTCGTACCTTACGTACGGGGCTGACGCTAGCAAGTATGGAGCAGCCTGCGTCGGTTATTCTGGTGACCTCATCGGTGCCGAGCGAAGGCAAAACGACCACCTCGACGAATATTGCTGAAGCTTTTGGGCAGATGGAAAAGACTCTATTGATTGACTGCGATATGCGTCGTCCGTCGGTTGCGAAGAAGTTAGGGTTGGCTCCGCATGTTCCGGGTCTGTCTAACGCGGTTGCTTACCCGGATATGTTGGATGAATGTATTCAGTCGCGCCCAGAGCTGGGTATTGATGTGATTTCAGCCGGACCGATTCCACCTAACCCGCTTGAGTTGCTGGGTTCGAAGAATTTCCGTGACATCCTCGATACACTCCGTGGGCGTTATCAGCGCATTATTATTGACTCTGCGCCTATGCAGGCCGTGAGCGATGCCTTGTACCTGTCGACTCTGGTAGATGGCGTTGTCTATGTCGTTAAGGCGGATGCGACGAAAGACAAGCTCGCGCAGGATGGCTTGAGTAAGCTTGATAACAATAATGCCCGCGTGCTGGGCGTGGTGTTGAATCAGGTGAATATTGATCGCGAAGCCAAATACGCTGATTCCTATGCGGGCTACTACGATGTTTACGGATATTCATCGAAGTCTGTTCAGGGGTAATGGGGCGTAACTTGATAGGTGGGTCACGAGTAGCGGGTGTTATTTCTCGCTATTGGTGGCTTATTTTATTGCCCGCTTTATTCGCGGCCTACTTAGCGTTGGTTTCTTTGCTGACTGAGTTAGGTAAAGCCTCGGACACGGACTCCGGAACCAGTCCGTATTTTGAATCTGCGTTGACTCTCGCCCCCTGGCACTCTGATGCTGCTGCTTCTTACGCTTCTTATTTACGAGCTTACGCTGTGACGCTTCCATTGGATGCTGAACGTGAGGCGCTTCTTGAAAGAGTGCTCGCACTTTACGAGCGGGCGATGGAAGGTAGGCCCCTTTGGCCTTATTACCATCTGGGGGCGTTTGATGCGGAGTACCTTCTTAACCGTTCAGCGGAATCGATTCAGGCTCGCTTCGATCGGGTTACGTCGCTTGCGCCTAACGAACGAGGGTTAGACCGAAATCTACTTGAGTTGTCTCTCTACAGTTGGAACAAGTTACGTTCAGACCAGAAACAATGGGTAGTACTACGCCTCCAGAAGACCCAGGGCACGATCCGGCGGGACATGCTGGACATCATCAAAGAGCTTAAAGCCTACAACCTCAACCTGTGTACTGAGATGCCCTGGAAGCTCGTAAGGCGCGCCTGCCAGTAATCCGATAGACATGGCACACTGATTGCTGAATCTCATGGATATGATTTAAAGCGTCAGGAGTTTGACTATGTTCGATGGGAAAAGCATTCTGGTCACGGGTGGCACTGGGTCATTTGGCCATGCTTTTGTTCCGATGACGCTTGAGAAGTACAACCCGCGCCGGATCATTGTGTTTTCTCGTGATGAGATGAAGCAGTGGGAGATGGCGAAGCTCTTCGAGGGTGATCCCAGGGTTCGTTTCTTCATTGGCGATGTACGAGATAAAGACCGTTTGTATCGAGCCTTAGATGGCGTTGATTATGTGGTGCATGCTGCGGCGACTAAGATCGTTCCGATCGCTGAGTACAACCCGTTCGAGTGCGTAAAAACTAACATCAATGGCGCGATGAATGTGATTGATGCCTGTATCGATCACGGTATCGAAAGCTGTGTGGCGCTTTCTACGGATAAGGCCAGTTCTCCGGTCAATCTCTATGGTGCGACTAAGCTCGCCTCGGATAAGTTGTTTGTGTCGGGTAATGCGTATTCGGGCGAGCATGGCACCAACTTCTCGGTCGTGCGCTACGGCAATGTGATGGGCTCGCGCGGGTCTGTGATTCCGTTCTTTCAGTCGATTAAGGAGTCGGGTGTGTTACCGATTACTGATGATCGAATGACACGCTTTATGATCTCACTAGAGGATGCCGTGAAACTGGTCTGGCATGCTTTTGAAGACATGGTCGGCGGTGAAATCTACGTGAAGAAAATTCCGTCGATGAAGGTAACGGATCTTGCGCGTGTTGTGGCCCCGGAAGCCGAACAGAAGGTCGTAGGTATCCGCCCGGGCGAAAAGCTGCATGAGCAGATGATTGGCAGTGAGGATTCGTTCCACACTTACGAGTACGACGAACATTTTAAAATTCTGCCGAGTATCAACGGTTGGGACCATTGCCCTGAGCGTATAAAAGACGGCAAGCTGGTACCCGAAGGCTTTACCTATTCAAGTGATAATAACTCAGAGTGGATGACCGATGCTGAGCTTCAGCATTGGATTGAGCATAACCGGGATAGAATCGGGAAGATTTAACTATGATCCCATACGGGCGCCAGAACATTACGAGCGAGGATATCAAAGCGGTCACTGAAGCACTTCAGTCTGACTTCCTGACTCAGGGGCCGGCTGTCCCTGCCTTTGAATCCGCGGTTTGTGATGCCGTTGGTGCGGCGTTTGGTGTAGCTGTTAACAGTGCTACCTCTGCACTTCATATCGCTTGTCTGGCCTTAGGAGTAGGCAGGGGACGTCGAGTCTGGACCAGCCCGGTAACCTTTGTTGCTTCTGCTAATTGTGCTCTTTACTGCGGTGCTGACGTTGATTTTGTCGACATCGATAGCCAGACCTACAACCTCAGTATCGAGGCTCTGACCGAAAAGCTCGTTGAGGCTGAGCAGGCGGGTACTTTACCTGATGTGCTGATCCCCGTTCATTTAGCTGGCCAGTCGTGCGACATGAAGGCCATCGCTGACCTCGCAGAACGTTTTAATTTCAAAGTCATTGAAGATGCTTCTCATGCGATAGGGGCAGATTATGCCGGTTTGCCGGTAGGGAATTGCCGTTACTCTGATATTACTGTCTTCAGCTTTCATCCAGTAAAGATTATTACGACGGGTGAGGGCGGTATGACAGTGACTCAGGATGAGGAGCTGGCGAATACTATGGCGCGGTTGCGCTCGCACGGCATTACCCGTGATCCAGCTTTGATGACTCAAGAGCCCGATGGTGATTGGTATTACCAGCAGCAGGAGCTTGGTTTTAACTATCGCATGACGGACCTTCAGGCGGCCTTGGGCGTTAGTCAGATGCAGCGCCTGAGTCAGTTTATTGAGCAACGACGCGCACTGGCTGAACGATATTTTTCGCTATTGAGTAGCCTGCCGGTGACGTTGCCGTACCAGGCCGAGTGGTCAGTATCGGCCTGGCATTTGTACATATTGAGAATTAAACCTGATCTGATTAAGAAATCGCAGAAGCAGGTATTTAAGGAACTCCGTGAGGCGGGCATTGGCGTTAATCTGCATTATATTCCGGTGCATTTGCAGCCGTATTACGCTGCTCGTGGCTTTGCGATGGGGGACTTCCCTGCGGCCGAGAAATATTACACAGAAGCGATCAGTATCCCGTTATTTCACGGAATGACAGAAGAACAGCAGAACACGGTAGCTAACGTTTTGGAGGACGTTCTGATATGAGTCGGATCGCTGTGATACCCGCTCGCGGTGGCAGTAAGCGGATTCCACGAAAGAACATTAAGCATTTTGCGGGTAAACCGATGATCGCCTGGTCGATTGATGCAGCGATTCAATGTGGATTGTTCGACCGTATTATTGTCTCTACCGATGACGATGAAATTGCTGAAATAGCCCGCACACTCGGAGCTGAAGTTCCGTTTATGCGCCCGGCGTATCTGTCGGATGATCATACGGCCACGATTCCGGTCATTGCGCATGCAATCGATACTCTTATTGACGAAGGCGAGGCCCCTGTTGATGTTTGTTGTATCTACGCAACCGCCCCCTTTATTTCAGCAGACGATTTAGAGGCTTCTTATAAGCAGTTTAAGCGCACAGACAGCATGTATTGTTTTACCGCAACAGAGTTTGCGGCGCCGATCTTCCGCTCCTTTCAGGTAGAAGATGATCATTCTGTCGAGATGTTCTGGCCAGAAAACTTTGAAAAGCGCAGCCAGGATCTACCGGTGGCGTATCACGATGCAGGACAATTCTACTGGGGCCACGCCAAAGCCTGGATGGATGGCGATCTTATTTTTGCTCCGCATTCTCAGGCGTTCGTCATTCCTCGATGGCGGGTTCAGGATATTGATACTCCAGATGATTGGGCGAGAGCAGAACTGATGGCTCCGGCAATTCTGGGGTAACGCATGAAAATTGCGTTTCGTTGCGATGCATCAGAGAGAGTAGGTACAGGGCATGTAATGCGCTGCCTGACTCTGGCACGTGCAGCCATGACGCAGGGGCATGAGGTTTGCTTTTTTGTTTCTGATATCGATGCTGCTCTTGAGAAGCGAATCAATGCGACTGGTATCCGGATTATCAGGCTTCCTTCGCTGGAATATGGCTGTCAGCAATCATCGGTAGCAATTGAAGCTGAATACGAAACAAGTCAGCAGGAGACTGAGGCCCGGTACTTTTTAAGTACAGTGGCGGGCTATCAGCTTGACTGGATCGTCGTCGATCATTACGGCTACGGTGAGCCATGGATCTCGGCAATTAAACGCGCGGGCTATTGTTTGCTTTTAATCGAAGACTGGCCGCACCGGAAAGTCAGTGCTGACTTACTTCTTGACCCAAGACCAGGCGCCGTTGCTTCAGATTATCAAGAGTATATTCGTTCTGAAAAGGTACTCTCTGGCTCTGGTTTTAATCTTATCCGTGAGGAGTTTTTTGCTGAACCTTGCAGTTCTTCCAGAAGAGTTCAGCGGGTTTTACTTAATCTGGGCGGATACGACCATCGTGGTCTAAGTGCTGATATTCTCGATGCATTGGCCAGCGAAGACTTCGTCAATAAGCTAAGTTTTACCGTGCTTTTGAGTCAGTCATCTCCTGCATTTTCTCGTATTCAGTCTCGTAGTCAGAGCAGCGAATATCCATTTTCGGTGAACTTAATTGATCACTGCGACGATATGGCAGGCCTGTATCGCTCTCACGATGTTTGTATTGGTGCATCTGGAGGTTCTCTGTGGGAACGGGTCGCTATGAGATTGCCTACTGCATTGGTGATTGTTGCTGATAATCAGAAACCCCAGGCCAGTTATGCTGAAGATAATGGCCTGGTAAAAGTCGTAGCAGACTACTCTGGCACAGCTGGCAGTTTTGATACCTCCGCGTTCAGAAGTCTTGTTGAATCTGATGAGGTGCGTCAGAGTATGCAGGATAGCTCAGCCAACCTCATTGAGAAGAGTGGCAGTCGGTGTGTTATCCAGGCCGTTGAAAACACAAAGCCGGAAGGCATGACTCTGCGCTCCGCGATAGTGAGTGACATGCGGGATTTCTATCGTTGGCAGAAGCAACCCGGAGCCCGTCGTTTTTTCCGTACGCCACAACTGCCGCGCTGGTCGCAACACAGACGTTGGTATCAAGGTGTTATGTCTGACGCTTCGGTTAGCCTGTATATCGTTCTATTTAACGGAGAGAAGGCGGGCTACGTGCGAGTGGATGGCGCTGTAACTAGTTCTAAAAGTAGTTCTGTAGGTAGCTCTTTAGGTAGCTCAGAAGTATCTATCCTTATCAGCCGGAACTTTCGCGGGCGGAAGCTTGCTGTTAACGCATTGAAAGCGCTTGTAAGTCGTTATCCCGAAACACGTTTTTGCGCCGATGTTGCTCCCGGTAATTTTGCCTCGCGGAAAGTATTCAAACGAGCGGGCTTTCAGAAAACAGGAGGACGTCGCTATGAGTACTGATATTGCGTCTGCATATATTATTGCGAGCAATAAAGAGTGGCATCGAACCTCGTTTGAAACTTTGAAGGAAGAGTACGAAGGCGATTGGTACTGGGTATCGACGCCTGATGAATTGCTCGAAGCTGTCAGGGAGATCGAGTCTCCGCGTTATATATTTTTCTTGCACTGGAGTCATCATGTGCCCGAAAGCGTATGGGCGCAGCATGAGTGCGTGTGCTTCCATATGACGGACCTGCCCTACGGGCGAGGTGGCAGCCCATTGCAGAATTTGATTCTTCGCGGTCATCAGGAAACGGTGCTTACTGCGTTCCGAATGGTCGAGGCTATGGATGCCGGGCCTGTTTATGCGAAACGGGGCTTATCCCTGAGTGGCACGGCAGAACAGATCTACAGAAGAGTGGGGGAGTTATCGACGGATATCATTCGCTCAATGATTGTTGAGCAACCTGAACCTGAAGATCAGACGGGTGAAGTCGTTGTGTTTAAGCGTCGTACACCGGAGGAGAGTGAAATTCCGAACGGTGCTTCCCCTGAGATACTTTATGATTTCATACGTATGCTGGATGCCGATGGTTACCCTCATGCGTTCAGTCGTTCTGGCCAGTACATTCTGCGCTACACGGATGCCGAATTACATGAGGGCGAACTGAAAGCGAGCGTTGTTATTTCTTTAACAGGTTCAGAAAGATCAACATCCGAAGTAAAACAGAGAGAGAAGCCATGACGTTTTCTATTTCAGGCCGAAAGATAGGCGCCTCTTTCAAGCCGTATATTATTGCTGAGGTGTCTGCTAATCATAACGGCGATCTCGCAAAAGCGTTGCAGACCATTGATGCGGCCGCTGATGCAGGGGCCAGCGCAGTCAAAATTCAGACTTATACTGCAGACACCATGACCATCGACTGCGATTTACCTGATTTTCAGATTCATGGTGGTTTGTGGGATGGCTACAAGCTTTACGACCTCTATAAGTGGGCCGAAACGCCTTATGAATGGCATAAGGCCATGTTCGATCATGCAAAGGCGCGAGGTATTACTTTGTTTTCTACGCCGTTCGATGAGTCGGCTGTAGAGCTTCTGGAATCGCTAAATACGCCTGCATACAAAGTCGCGTCGTTTGAGCTGACTGATATCCCATTAATTCGCTGTATTGCAGCCACCGGTAAACCTTTGATCATGTCGACGGGAATGGCGAGCCTGGAAGAAGTGAAAGAGGCGGTAGATGCCGCGCGCGCTTCTGGTTGCAAGGATCTGGTGTTGCTGCACTGCATCAGTAGCTATCCAGCGCCGATGGAGCAGGCGAATATCCGCCAGATGGCCACCCTTGAGAAAGAGTTTGGCGTTACCGTTGGGTTGTCTGATCATACGTTAGGAACCGTCGCTTCCGTGGCTGCTGTTTCCTTAGGCGCGAGTGTGATCGAGAAACACTTTACCCTGAGCCGGGAAGACAAAGGTCCGGACAGTGAGTTCTCTATTGAGCCGCACGAGTTGAAGCAGTTAGTCGAGGACGCAAATAACGCCTGGGCTGCATTGGGTAGTGAGGCTTATACCCGACAAAAAGCTGAAGAGCCGAACCGCCGATTCCGCCGGTCTTTGTACTTTGTTAAAGATCTGCCCGCGGGCCATATTGTCAGAGAGAATGATATCCGTCGTATTCGTCCCGGTTTCGGTCTGGCGCCTAAATATTACGATGATGTCATCGGCCGTGCGCTAAGTGATTCAGTAAGCCGGGGTACACCCGTGCAATGGGAGGCGTTTGATGAGTGAGATTGTGTTGGTTGTTGCTGCCCATCCCGATGATGAAGTTCTTGGGTGTGGTGGCACTATAGCCAGGCATACTGCCGCAGGTGATCAGGTTCATGTTTTGTTTATGGCAGATGGCGAAGCCTCTCGTGAAGAGGCTGATATTACGCAACGCCGTTTGGCCGCAAACAATTGCGCCGATGCGCTCGGAATATCAGAACGGATCTTTTTAGACTGGCCTGATAATAAATTGGATTCTGTGCCATTACTGGATGTCGTACAGAGCCTTGAGCCACATATCCGTCGCTTAAACCCTTCAATTGTTTATACCCACTTTTGGGGTGATTTGAATATTGATCATCGCGTGACTGCTCAGGCGGTCATGACAGCATGTCGTCCCCAGCCGGACTCTTTGCCTGCCTTAAAACGTATTCTTTCATTTGAGGTTCTTTCCAGTACCGAATGGTCAATGAATGAAACGTTTGTGCCGAATTATTGGATAGATATAACTGCCACCATTGAGGAAAAAATGTCGGCACTCGCACCGTACGACTCAGAGATGCGTGAGTACCCCCATACCCGCTCATATCAGAATATACGTCAGTTAGCCGGCCTTCGGGGCGCATCTGTTGGTGTGGAATATGCGGAAGCCTTTATGTTGTTGCGGGCGGTAGAGAAGTCAGTATGACGACGCCATTGTCTGTCCTTATTGTTGGATGTGGACGAATCGCAGGCGGGTTCGATGAAAAGCGCTCGACGGAAGAGCACGCGCTGTCGCATGCCGGTGCTTACAGTAAGCGATCCGATGTCGTACTCGCTGCTTGCGTCGATCCTGATATTGAGATTGCGGAGAGATTTGCAGAACGTTGGTCAGTCAGTGAAGCGTACCCGGGGTGCGAAGAAATACCAGCTGAATGTGAATTTGATATTGTCAGTATCTGTACTCCAACCGCCGTGCACAGTAGCTCAATTGAGGATGTATTTCGCTTCAGACCGAAAGTAATATTTCTTGAGAAACCTGTATCGGCTTCTGCAGATACGAGTCAGGCGTTACTGGATAAATGCAGGCAGCATAATATCGCCTTGATTGTTAATTACAGTCGCCGTTGGGATTCAGTGCTGGCTGAGCTTAAAAATGGTCTGGAAACCAAGAGTGCAGAATGGCCGGGTTCGCTTAAAGCGGTCACCGCGGTGTACAACAAGGGCATACGCAATAACGGCTCTCACCTTCTGGACTTGTTGGCGGGTGTGGTCGGCGTGCTGAGCCCAGAGTGGGCTGCGGTTCGCCCAGGCAACGCACGTAAGGATGATCCTGATATCGATATGGTCCTGATGTCTGATCGTGGAATACGCTGTTCTCTAAATAGTACGGACTCGGATGATTTCGCTCAGTTTGAGCTGACGTTTCTGACTGATAAAGGCGAATTCCGTATGCTTGATGGTGGGCTTCGCTGGAGCGAACGGAGGGTTGAAGAAAGCCCGGAGTTTGCCGGCTATAAGCGTTTGGGTAAAGAAATCGCATGTTCCGGTGGATATCTTCCAGTGATGGAAAAAGCCATATCTGAAGTGATAGATCTCGCACTGCTCAGTCAGTCTGGCCCTATTGATTATCGGGCTGCGGAGCAGGCGGTAGAAACGGAACGTTTGATAGAACAGATTCTGGAACGAGTAGATGACTAATACAAACGAATTACTGGATGCCATGCGTTCAGAAACCCTTGCTCTTGAGGGTGGCGCGCCTGTTATTACGCATGAGTTTCCGCGTTATAACAGCCTTGGCAAAGAAGAGCAGGATGCTGTGCAGAAGGTTATGGAAAGTGGTGTTCTGTCTCAGTTTCTGGGTTGCTGGCACGACGATTTTTATGGCGGCAGCAAGGTACAGGCGTTCGAGGCACAGTGCGCTGACTACTTTGGTGTTAAGCACGCTATCACGGTCAACTCCTGGACCTCAGGTCTGATCGCTGCGGTGGGTGCTCTTGATATCGAACCGGGTGATGAAATTATCGTAACGCCATGGACTATGTGTGCCAGTGCGACGGCCATCCTACATTGGAATGCCATCCCGGTATTTGCAGATATCGATCCGCAAACATTTAACCTTGATCCAGAATCGGTGCGGAGAAATATTTCAGAAAAAACCCGGGCTATCATGGCCGTCGATATTTTTGGGCAGTCGGCCGATATGGAGGCGCTTCGAGCCATTGCTGATGAGTTTAATCTGAAAATTATCTCCGATACCGCGCAGGCACCCGCCGCGAAGTACAAAGGAAAATGGGCGGGCACCCTGGGGGATATTGGTGGTTATAGTCTGAATTACCACAAACATATTCATACCGGTGAGGGGGGTGTCGTTGTTACCAACGATGATGCACTCGCGGAGCGTGTCCGCTTGATACGCAATCATGCAGAAGCCGTGTTGCCTGACCGGGAGGCTATGCCGATCAATAACATGCTTGGTTATAACTTCCGCTTGGGAGAAATTGAGTGCGCGATTGGCATGGAGCAGTTGAAGAAGCTAAATGGGCTGGTTG
>NZ_DFQB01000051.1:0-15893 GCF_002377545.1 Thalassolituus sp. UBA3500
ACCCATTCTGGCGATCTGGCTGGCATAATGTAAGTCTAGATCTCAGCAATCTATTACTCAGGCTTGCTTGTGCAAACGCTATCGCGAATAGCCTTCGGCTGATTCGCTCCCACAACGCAGTAACATCACTCCTACACACACGGGCGTTACCTGATTACACTGATGACCTTTAGTAAAAGGGTTCTGTTATGTCTGCCGCGGTTATTTCTATTCTGTCTGCTGGTGTGTTCTTTCTTTTTGGTCTGATCACTGGGGTGATCAAGTATCAGCAGATAGTTGCTTCACCAAAGGGGCGTGCTCATATTTATATCGATGTGTGTCACCGAGCGTCTTTAATGTATGCGTTTGCCTGTGTACTGATTTATCAGTTTGTTTTGATCAGTGAGTTGGCCGATTGGTTAGAGCTCTTAGCGGTCGTACTTCTGGTTGGGTATTTCGCCACTGCGGTAATCAGTTATTTTATCCACGGTATAAAACAAGACACCCGCAATCAGTTGCATCTGTCAGAAGGTGAGAAGCCGACTTTTATACATAAGTCGATTCCAGTCTATATGAGGACACTGATCGCGGCCGAAATTGGTGGCTTTTTAATCTTGTTCTACGGGGTTGTTGTTGCTCTGACATAGCAGAGCTAAACAGTTGCCGATGCGGAGCTATTGGCGCTGTTCGAGAAACTTTCGCAATAACTTAGCATTACGCAGGTTGGCTTTAAAACCAATATCAAATAAATCACCGATCAGTGGTATCGAACCAATCACGGTATCGATACCTATGTTCATGACCATTCGGAGTTTCAGCCAGAAGCCAGCCCCTGACCGATGCGCAAGAACAACAGGATAGAGCGCCATAAGGAAAGACGCTCCATCACCTATTCCGGGCAGCAAACCAATAATCCCGTCTAAACCGATCGAGAATCGCGTAAACGGGATCTTAAACTGCGCATCCATCATGCGCGCAAACTGCTCTACCTGCTTAAGCCGTTTGAGGTCTTCCGATGTTGCCACGTTGTGCCTCATTCTCTATTTCAGTATGAATACGACAGTATAAAACCCGGCTTAGTTTTGAGCAGGCATTAAAAAACCGCCCGTAGGCGGTTTCTATGCACTCACTTACAGCTGTTATTTAACAACCTTGAGTGACGGACGACCAGAGCCTGATGAATCAGACTTGCTCGTTTTTTCCGGCTTACCCGGAGGTGGCGGTGGATCATCCGGGTCCGGCGCGCCGGCTTCAGATCCGAATACCATGCCCTGACCGTTTTCTTTGGCGTAGATCGCCAGAATCGCAATCAAAGGCACGTAAATATCCATTGGCACACCACCGAAGCGTGCATTAAATGACAGCCCTTCCTGGTTGATCAGCAGACTGCGCACTGCAGACGGGCTGATATTCAGCACTATCTGTCCGTTGTTTACGTAATCATCAGGAACCTGAACATTCGGGAGCCCAGCATCAACTAACACGTAAGGCGTGCAGTCGTTGTCGAGTATCCACTCGTTCAGCGCCCGCATCAGGTACGGGCGGCTGGGAGTCATTTTATCTTTCATATCAGTCGCGCATCTCGCGTTCTGCTTCAGACAGAGATGCCTGGAAGCTTTCACGCTCGAACAGACGCTCCATGTACTGAATCAGCGGCTTGCACTGTTTCTCTGGCAGTTCAATACCGAGAAGAGGCAGACGCCACAGGATAGGTGCGACGCAGCAATCAACAATTGAGAACTCTTCGCTCATAAAGAACGGCATCTCAGTGAAGATAGGAGTCGTTGCAACCAGGCTGTCAGTCAGCGCTTTACGCGCTTTTTCTGCATCTTTCGGCTTGCCTGACAGGATGGTTTCAATCAGACCACACCAGTCATGTTCGATGCGATGCATCCACAGACGGCTCTGCGCACGGGCTACTGGATATACTGGCAGCAGTGGTGGGTGAGGAAAACGCTCATCGAGGTATTCCATCATTACGTTTGGCTCGTACAGAACCAGTTCACGGTCTACCAGAGTTGGCAGGCTGTTATACGGGTTCAGTGTGGCCAGATCTTCTGGCTTGTTATCCGGGTCGATATCGTGAATATCAACCGTAACGCCTTTCTCGGCGAGTACGATGCGTACACGGTGGCTGTAGTGATCAGCCGCATCGGATAAGAACGTCATGGAAGAGCGCTTGGCTACAACTCCCATAGTTTCCTCTCTTTTATAACTGCGAATAGTTAATTGGGCACGGCCTGAAACGAATACAGCCCGACCGCTGTTTAAGGCGGTCGGGCTCTGACTCAGGCTCAATTAAGTAAAATTACTTAATATCGCGCCAGAATTCTTTGTTCAGGAAGTATACCGGTACAAAGAAGATGGCCAGGAACAACAGAACCCACCAACCGAGACGCTCACGCTCAACAGCGATAGGCTCAGCCATGTAAACCATGAAGTTTACGAGGTCGTAGACCAGCTTGTCATACTCATCAGCAGACAGTGTGCCTTCTTCTTCGATATACAGAACATGCTCTTTTTCAACCATGATAGGCTGACCAGTCAGAGTGTCGAAACCCTCTTCAACCAGTGCAGTACCCAGTACCTGGTTACCTTGCAGCTCAGCCAGAACGTGTGGCATACCCACATCTTTGAAGACCACGTTGTTTACGCCCCATGGACGGCTGTCATCTTCGTAGAAGCTGCGCAGGTAAGTGTACAGCCAGTCAGGACGGCGTACACGAGCAACCAGCGTCAGGTCTGGTGGGTTAGCACCGAACCAACGCTTGGAGTCTTCCTGTGTCATTGCGATGGTCATCTTGTCACCGAACTTTTTGTCGGCGAACACAAGGTTTTCCATCATCAGTTCTTCTGGAATCTCGAGATCTTTTGCTACACGGTTGTAACGGGCGTGCTCCATAGAGTGACAGCCCATACAGTAGTTAGCGAAAGTCTGAGCACCACGCTGCAGTGACGCAGTGTCGTGCAGGTCAGTACGGTGCTCATCCAGTGGAACGCTGCTGCCAGCAGCCAGAGCGAGCGCTGGGACGAAGGCAGCAACCAGTGCAAATATCTTTTTCATGCCCAGTTTCATCTTAGTGGCCTCCAGTTACGCGCTCAGGGACAGGCTTGGTTTTTTCGAACTTCGGTGCCACTGGCAGGAAGGCGAAGTAACCAAAGTAGATAACAGATGCGATCTGAGCGATCAGAGTAAGAAGCTCAGTTGCAGGCTGTGTACCCAACCACGTCAGCAGTGCGAAGTTGAAGCCAAAGATTACGATGTAAATGCGGCTGACGATGCCTTTGTAACGCCAGCTGCGTACTGGGCTACGATCCAGCCAAGGCAGTACGAACAGTACCGCAATAGCAGCACCCATAGCGATTACACCCAGCAGCTTATCCGGAACCGCACGCAGGATGGCGTAGAACGCACCGAAGTACCAAACAGGAGCAATGTGCTCTGGGGTCTTCAGACCGTTTGCAGGCTCGAAGTTAGCGTATTCCAGCATGAAGCCGTTACCTTCTGGGAAGAAGAACAGCACAGTACAGAACACCATCAGGAAGACCACAATACCCACCAGATCGTGAACGGTGTAGTAAGGGTGGAACGGAATACCGTCGAGCGGCTTGCCGTTTTCGTCTTTGTGTTTCTTGATATCAACGCCATCTGGGTTGTTAGAGCCCACTTCGTGCAGCGCCAACAGGTGCATAACAACGAGGGCAACAATCACCAGAGGTACAGCAACAACGTGCAGTGCGAAGAAGCGGTTCAGGGTAGCGCCTGAAATCAGGAAGTCACCACGGATCCACTCAGTCAGCAGGTCGCCGTATGGCATGACAGAGAACAGAGAAATAATTACCTGAGCACCCCAATAGGACATCTGGCCCCATGGCAGTACGTAACCCATGAAAGCTTCAGCCATCAGGGCAAGGTAAATCAGCATACCGAAGATCCAGATCAGCTCACGTGGCTTCTGGTATGACCCGTACAGAATCGCACGCATCATGTGAAGGTATACAGCAACAAAGAAGAAGGTCGCGCCGGTGGAGTGCATGTAGCGGATCAGCCAGCCCCACTCTACGTCACGCATGATGTATTCGACAGATGCAAAAGCAGCTTCAGCGCTTGGCGTGAACTGCATGGTCAGCCAGATACCGGTCAGGATCTGGTTAACAAGCATGAGCATAGAAAGTACGCCGAAGAAGTACCAGAAGTTGAAGTTCTTCGGTGCATAGTACTTAGACATATGCTTTTCATAGGTCTGGGTTACCGGAAGACGGTCATCGATCCAGGCCATGATTTTATTGGTGTTCTGGCTCATTACGCGTTCTCCTCATCAACACCGACCACAACCACATTTTCGCTTTCGAACATGTAGGCAGGGACAATAAGGTTATCAGACGCTGGAGAACCGCCGTAGACGCGACCAGACAGGTCAAAACGCGAACCGTGACACGGACAGAACCAACCGCCCTGCCAGTTTGGATCAAATGGCTGCGGCTGCACTTCAGGGATGTACTTTGGAGCACAGCCCAGGTGAGTACAAACACCCAGCAGAACGATCAGCTCAGGCTTGCGGGAACGGTAAAGGTTGTCAGCGTATTCAGGCTGCTGCGCTTTATTAGCGTTCTCAGGATCTTTCAACCGGTCAGCAAGGCCTTCCAGAGTGTTCAGCATGTCGTCGGTACGGCGAGCGACATACACCGGCTTACCGCGCCATTCAGCGGTGACCATTGCACCTGGTTCTACTTTGCTGACATCGATCTTCGCCGGAGCACCAGCTGCCTTCGCTTTTTCACTTGGCATCCAGGACTTAACGAAGGGCACCGCAAGGAAGCCAGCACCGACAGCACCGACACCGGCAGTAGCGCCGACCAGCAGAGTACGCCGGGCCTTATTAACGCCGTCTTGACTCATTACCATCTTCTCCCATCATTTAAATTCTTATGCAGCTACGCGACCTGCGCTAGTTGTACATAATTTATACAGATCAAGCGTAGCATACAGGGCGGCGCACATAATAGAGAAAACAGGGTCAGGAAACAACCAGAAATACCCACAAGGCATGGGGTTTTGGGCATAAAAAAAGCGCTTATTGATCTGTGCCAATAAGCGCTTCTTTTTGTTCTTCGGCGTTGGATTAACGCTTGGAGAACTGTGGCTTCTTACGTGCTTTACGCAGACCCACTTTCTTACGTTCAACTTCACGAGCGTCACGAGTAACGTAACCCGCTGCACGCAGTGAAGGACGCAGAGTTTCATCGTACTGCATCAGTGCACGGGTGATACCGTGACGGATTGCACCGGCCTGGCCATTACCGCCACCGCCTTGTACGTTGATGATTACGTCGAACTTTTCGAGGCTTTCAGTCAGTTCGAGTGGCTGACGAACAACCATACGAGCCGTTTCACGACCGAAGTACTCGTCCAGAGGACGCTTGTTTACTACGATGCTGCCAGTACCAGGACGCAGGAAGACGCGCG
The DNA here is from genome assembly GCF_002377545.1 of Thalassolituus sp. UBA3500. Lineage (NCBI taxonomy): Bacteria > Pseudomonadati > Pseudomonadota > Gammaproteobacteria > Oceanospirillales > Oceanospirillaceae > Thalassolituus > Thalassolituus sp. UBA3500. The sequence continues at coordinate 5,447 of NZ_DFQB01000051.1, forward strand.
CGGTGGAGGTCTTACGACGACCGGTACCATAGTATTGTGTTACTGCCATCATCTTATCCCAGGTTCAGTTCTTGCGGTTGCTGAGCAGTATGTGGGTGCTCAGTACCTGCGTAAACTTTCATTTTCTTGAACATAGCACGACCAAGAGGATTCTTAGGAAGCATGCCTTTCACCGCAAGTTCGATTACCTGTTCTGGCTTGTAATCAATCAGCTTTTCAAAAGAGATTGATTTCAGACCACCCGGGTAACCTGTGTGGCGATGGTACATCTTATCGCCAGCTTTCTTGCCGGTTACTTTTACTTTGTCTGCGTTGATAACAACGATGTAATCACCGGTGTCAACGTGTGGTGTGTATTCTGGCTTGTGCTTTCCTCTCAGGCGGAGAGCAACCTCAGTGGCCAGGCGACCCAGCGTTTTATCAGCTGCATCAACTACAAACCACTCACGTTTTACGGCTTCTGGTTTTGCGCTGTAAGTTTTCATCAAATTCTCGCCTTCAAGGGCATTGTTGATTCGAAAAGAGGGCGGCATTCTATAGGAGGGATTGGGGTAGTGCAAGGACTAATTCAATTAGTTTTTGAGTCCCTGCATTACGAGGTAAAAACTCAGTACTGCTCTGGTTCTTTAAGAGAAACCAGGCCCCAAATCAAGCTCAGAAGAGCCACCATAACGTCGAGCAGAATGGCCAACCCCATCGCCTGGGAGGTTTCTTCTGCCTGATCATATCCCATCACCTGCCCTGCCCAGAAGAATCCGGCGCTGACGAGAAAGCCAACCACAATACAGGTAATCAGGAAGTAACCTTTTGCATCATCCAGCATCAGTTTCTCCTGAGCCAGGAGTCTCTGGATCCACCAGCGTATGCCACCACAAAGAACCAATGTAATGAGTACGCCTGATAAAAAGTAAATCGCCATTGTCGCTAAGCCCCCGCACAGCGATGATATCCATGCAGGAAAGCTTAGTTCAGAATGACCTGTCCGCAAGGAAAGTCAGACGAATATCACCGGCGCGCTATTACGACTATCAGGTTACGGCTCGCTGCTCAGTGTTCACGTGTAGAGCGGAACTGAATATCCGGCCAACGCTCCTCAGTCAGCGACAGGTTCACACGAGTCGGCGCAATGTAAGTCAGGTAGCCACCGCCATCGATCGCCAGGTTCTCACCGCCCTTACGCTTAAACTCTTCCAGCTTGCGCTCGTCATCGCAGTAAACCCAGCGTGCGGTGTTTACGTTCACCGGCTCGTAGATGCACTCAACCTTATATTCATCGCGCAGACGCTGCTGTACAACGTCAAACTGCAGCACACCCACCGCCCCGAGAATCAGGTCGTTGTTATTGAGCGGCATAAACAGCTGCGTCGCCCCTTCTTCTGAAAGCTGCTGCAGACCTTTCTGCAGCTGTTTCATCTTCAGAGGGTCTTTTAAGCGAACACGCTTAAACAGTTCCGGCGCAAAGTGCGGAATCCCGGTGAACTGACGATCTTCACCCATAGTGAAGGTGTCGCCAATCTGAATGGTGCCATGGTTATGCAGACCAATAATGTCGCCAGAGATGGCTTCTTCCACCGCCGAACGGTCACCGGCCAGGAAGGTCACGGCATCGGCAATCTTCACGTCTTTGCCGATTCGGACGTGCTTCATTTTCATGCCCTTGCTGTAGGTGCCCGAGCAGATGCGCATAAAGGCGATGCGGTCACGGTGTTTCGGGTCCATGTTGGCCTGAATTTTAAAGACGAAGCCGGTGAACTTATCGCTGTCAGGTGCGACTTCGCCCAGATCAGTACCACGCGGCAATGGCGATGGTGCCCACTCAACAAAGTAATTGAGCATTTCACGCACACCAAAGTTGGCCAGTGCCGTTCCGAAGAAGACTGGCGTCAGCTTGCCATCGAGGTATTCCTGCAGATCGAATTCGTGACTGGCCGCCTGTACCAGTTCGATTTCTTCTTTAACTTCTTCAATAAGCTCTGCGCCCAACAGCTCCAGCGCCTCAGGTGAGTCGAGCCCGCCAATCTGGATATCATCCGGTACGACGCTCGCCTGACCTTGTTTGAATACATGGATGGTATCGGTCATCAGGTCGTAGATACCTTTAAAGGCTTTCCCCATGCCGATTGGCCATGTGACCGGTGCGCACTTAATATTGAGTACAGTTTCAATCTCATCCAGTACTTCGATGTGATCACGGACTTCACGGTCCATCTTATTGATGAAGGTGAAAATTGGCGTATCGCGCAGACGACAGACATCCATCAGCTTGATGGTCCGGTCTTCTACACCTTTCGCGCCGTCGATCACCATCAGTACCGAGTCAACAGCGGTCAGTGTGCGATACGTATCTTCTGAGAAGTCCTCGTGCCCGGGCGTGTCCAGCAGGTTGACCATACGCTCACGATACGGGAACTGCATCACCGAGGTCGTGATCGAGATACCCCGCTCCTGCTCCATCTGCATCCAGTCAGACGTGGCCATACGACCTGTCTTCTTACCTTTTACGGTACCAGCGAGCTGAATCGCATTCCCGAACAGCAGCAGCTTTTCAGTAATGGTGGTTTTACCCGCGTCCGGGTGAGAGATAATGCCGAAAGTACGGCGTTTGCCGACTTCCTGCTGAAATGGTGTATCAGACATGACTTCTCTGAGCTGGAGATTGAAAGGCCGCTATTCTCCCTGAAAGCGGCCTTCTGTTCAAAGGGTGATCGAAGCCGTGTGTGTTTACTGATATGCCTGCCACAACAGAGGCCCAAACGCGACGATAATTAAGGCCGTTGCCATGGTAACCAGTGGCAGCAGAATCTTTTCGTGGCGATACCAGAAGTTCTCCCCTTCCGTCTCAAGCTTTGACAGCCGGATTTCTTCTTCACCAACGACCTGCCTTGTCAGCAGATGATTCAACGCTACGGGCGGACTCAGATACCCCAGCTCGAAGGCTACCAAGGTCACCATCCAGAAATGAATAGGATCAATACCGGCTTTATAGGCAATGCCAGCAATGGTGACGCTGACCAGCAACACGGCGCCATATGGGTCCATGATCATGCCAATCAATACCAGAATAGTGACGAGCGCCAACATCGCAACCCAGACCGAGCTGAACTCGGCAGGCAGCAGAGTCATCAACTCAGCCCGCTCAATCACACCACCAATGGTCATGGTCGTGCCCATCAACATCAACAAGGCACCGATATGTACAGTCGCCTCTGACGTAGATGACTGAAGATTGGCAAACAACGAAGGTTTCTCAGGCGTACTCTCATCTACCACACCGGATGTCCGTGCTCTTTTATCTGCAACGCGCTCATAAACAAGAATCACAGCAAGTAACACAGGAAGAATGGTCGGCGCTGAAAATTCATCCAGGTACGCCGCCAACACCAAAGCGTAAACGACCAGAGTGGCGGCAATAAGCACGACATACGGTATCAGCGGCTTCAGTGCTCTGAAAAACGCGGGCCACGCACTGCCTTCTGATGATTGAAGGTTCTGATAATCGCCCTTTTCGCTCGTGATAAAGGCGTAAAAAGCAAAAAGCGCCGTTGTTAGTAGGAATACTTTTACACCCCAGCCAAATAACTCGTCAGTGGTCACTTCGTTATTCAGCGCCGCAACAATCACCACTAGTAAGCACGGCCTTAACACCACACCCAGCGACCCGGACATGGCCGTCGCCGCGAGCGCCAGTTGTCGACGAGCTCCGGCTCTGCGCACCTCAAGGTAGACAAGGCTGCCCACGGCAATGACAAAGATACCCGAACCACCAGTATACGCCGTAGGCACCGCGGACACAGCAACGGCGATGACTGCCAACATTTCAGGGCGGAAGTTAAACGGGCGGAAAACATCAAACACTTTCTGAGCCAGATCGGTACGCTTCAGCAACATACCAATCAGCACATAGAGAGCCACATTCAGCATCAGAGAGGCCAGCTCCATCATCTGATTGATATAAATACCAATGCCCGAAGCGTGCCCGTTTAATAAAAAGTAACTACCAGAGATAAGCGTAAAAATGGCGTACAGCGGAGTAGCCAACAACGCACTGCCGAGATTACCACCCGGCTGTGCATCGGCAGGTACTTTAATCACCTGATAGAGGCAGATCGCCATCGCGGAGCCGAAGCCAAGAATCCAGACCCAGAGCAGTGTCAGATGCTCAGAACTTACGTTAATACCGGCTGATACCGCGACGGTCTTAAAGCTGATCATGGAAGAGAACAGAATGGCAAAGGCACCCAGTTGTGCCAGTGCCGATACCCGATAGTCCAGCACACTTGCCGCAGGACGCAGCGAAATATGATGTTTTCGAAAGAGTGCCGTGCCACCACAGATCAGAACTAGCACCGCCAGCATGATGCCCGAAGCGACCATGCGGAATTCACCCAGGTCCGCGACCCACTTTTCTAACGACCGATAGGCTTCAACCGTAGGGGTAATACGATCGACGATGCCGTGGTAACGCTTGAATTTAAACTCGCAGTCGGCTTTTGCCGCTTCGAGCGACTGGCGTAGTACATCCGGTGGAACAGGATCAACAGCCAGCAGATCAAACTCGTCATCGGCCTCTTCCTGCTCCCTAATCATGCGCTGAAGCGCCTGTTCTATATCCTGATCCGGGTCGCAGGCGGGCGCTTTAGGATCAATCCGTAACTGGTAATACCCTTCCCACTGAGCCTCACCAAACAATAAAAGCTGAGCATGTATGGCGTGACTGGTGTTCAGCAATACAACGATGAGTAAGATCAGAAACGCAGGAAACGTGGAAAGCCATCGATAAAGGCCTTCATTTTTGCCAGGCGCACTTTTATCAGAGTGAGTTATTCCGTTCAGATCCATACAGCTGACCCCGTTGCTGGCAGTATTATTTTTATTGAATCGCAGGGGAATCATACACAGAAATATTACACTTTGTGTAACGCCCGCAAGCCCGGTTAGCATATACCCCGAGCGATTAAATTCATTCAGAGCCAATTATGACCGACAGCAGCGATACTCCCCGTCCAACGTCCCAACACATGCCCAATATTGATGATGACTGCCTGAGCCCAATCGACGAAGGCCTTCTTTTTGAAGAAAAAGAGAGTGAACACAAGCCAAGGATTCTTTTGCTCTATGGATCACTGCGCGAGCGCTCATTCAGTCGTCTTGCGACAGAGGAAGCCGCCCGGATTCTGGAGTGGTTAGGGGCTGAAACGCGGACGTTTAATCCCTCCGGTTTGCCACTGCCTGATGATGCAGATGCCGATCACCCGAAGGTGAAGGAGCTGCGCGAGCTGGCCAACTGGAGCGAAGGTATGGTCTGGTGCAGCCCGGAACGTCACGGCGCGATGACAGGCATTATGAAATCGCAGATTGACTGGATTCCTCTCGCATTGCAGGGCGTGCGCCCGACGCAAGGTAAAACACTGGCCATTATGCAGGTGTGTGGCGGATCACAATCATTTAATGCCGTTAACCAGATGCGTATTCTGGGACGTTGGATGCGTATGGTGACCATCCCGAATCAATCGTCAGTACCGAAAGCCTGGCTGGAGTTCGATGACGACAACCGCATGAAGCCGTCGTCTTATTACGACCGCATCGTTGACGTTATGGAAGAGCTGATGAAATTCACCCTGCTGCTCAGGGATAAAAAAGACTACTTTACCGACCGCTACTCGGAGCGAAAAGAAAGTGCAGAAGAATTCAGAAAGCGGATCGACACCCGCTCACTCTGAACTCTAATCTACTTTTACCAGGCCGCCTTTTTCGTATCCGAGGCGGCCCGTCCTGACCTTCTGACGTTGCATTCCCGGCACCGGCCGCAACATAAACAGGTCACCATTCCGCCCGGTCATGGTACGCGAAATTCCGCAGCCCTTTGCCAGCCCTGCGTGGGCTTTCATATGCTCAGTTTCACCATGAACAGGAATCGCAATCTCAGGCTGAACCCAGTTATATAAGAGCTTCAGTTCATCCTGCGCCGGATGCCCCGAAGCATGGATGTCATGCTCTGCATTATCGACCGTAATGACCTCAACACCGATCGCAGTGAGCTGATCTATCACGCCCTGAATAGCTTCTTCATTACCGGGGATCGCGCGGGCACTGAAGATCACCCGATCGCCTGCTTCCAGTTCAAAATCCGGATGCGTTCCGGCGGCAAGCCTGCGCAACGCGGTGCGGGGTTCCCCCTGACTGCCGGTCGCAACCGCGAGTACTTCATTGCGCGGTAAATAACCCAGATGCCCGGTATCGACCGAGCCCGCATTAAACGGCCACACGCCAGCACGCTTTGCGCACTGATGCATATTAATCAGCGAGCGGCCATACAGCCCCATGTAACGCCCGGTATCTTCGGCAATATGAGATAACGTCAGCAAACGCGCGATATTACTGCCGAAACAGGTGACAACCACGCGACCTTTCGCACTCTCGATGTAATGGCGTAACCCATCATAAAGATCACCCTCTGATACTGAGTGCCCCTTTGTCGTGGCATTGGTCGAGTCGCACACCATCGCCAACACCCCCTCATCGGCCAGCTTACGGAAGGTCTCTTCTTTATAGCCATGGCCAACGACCGGATCAGGGTCAAGCTTCCAGTCACCCGTATGGAAGATGTTCCCGACTGGGGTGCGGATCATTAAACAGTTCGGATCAGGAATCGAATGGGTTAACGGCAACCACTGCACGTCAAACGGGCCGATATGCAAACGCTCGCCAGTTTCAGGAATAATGATTTTCACCTGATGCAACAGACCATGCTCGGCGAGCTTTTTCTTGAGTACTTCAGCGGTAAACCGCGTGCAATAAATCGGGCAGCGCAGTTTGTGCCAGAGATACGGGACAGCACCAACGTGATCTTCGTGGGCGTGGGTAATAATTAAACCTGCCAGATCATCCTTACACGCTTCAATAAATTCAGGGTCAGGCATCTGCGTGTCGGGCTCGCCGCTATGATGACGCGTGCCATCTGCGCTGACACGCCCGGGCTTAGGGAAGGTGACGCCACAATCGACCATCAACCACTTTCCGTCGTGGCCATACAGGTTCATGTTCATGCCGATTTCGCCGGTACCGCCTAAGGGCAGAAAGACCAGGTCCGAACTGGAAGGCGTCATAAATCAGGCTCGCAACGCTGCCCAACAGGAATATCCGTAATAATAATATCTGCTCCGTGATTACAGGCTGACTTCAGAGATTCAGCATCATCGACCAGAAAGGTTCCAAACAGAACCTGGCTCTGGTGTAGTTTCTCAACAGAAGAATGCGACATAACTATCGTTGGGCCAATCAATACATCTGCATTTGATTCCTGCGCGGCATCGACAGGATTTTCAGCGAAGAAAAAAGTACGAATGGCTGCCATCGCTCCGATATAATCCCAATCCTCTCCAGCGTAGAAAGCAGGATATGAGAGTGCAATTCGAGCATTAAAATCTTCAAGAGAATGCTTTATTTTTTCCACCTGATGCTTCTCAGGAACTTCGATAAATACAGGGTTTTCTATTTCCTGTTCAGTCAACGCCAGAAATATTTCAGCGCCGTACTCTTCAACATCCAGTGTGACTCCGTCCTGAATTTTCAGATCGAGATAAATGGTTTTATCAGGATAATTTCTGGCAACAGAAAGAGCTTCAGCCAGCGTTACCAGCGGATGGTACTCAGACGTCTTTTCTGCAGCACCGCTCTTTCCAGCAGGGAAGTGGCATTCGAACAATTCATTCAGCTCATCTGAATACACATCCCGGATATATACAGGTTCAAATGCCTGACCATCGTAGCGACGACAGTTTTCCTGACTGATCCATGGATCATGAGCCAGCAACGGAACACTATCGCCGGCCAATACGATATCGATTTCGATACCGTCGTAATCGTTCCGCTGGAGAGTTGCTTCAATCGCCCGTAAGGAATTCAGGGGCGCATCTCCTGCACTGGCACCGTGAGCGAGGTAGAGCCGCGATTTAAGACTGGCGACCTCAGAATCCAGAGGCTTCACTGGAGATAACGAACAGCCCGCCAACATCAGCGACAGCCAACCGAGTAATACGGTTGTCGATAAGGCCATAGCCTGAGGGGGAAATATTGCGCGCTTAGTTATCACCTTGTTTCTTACCGTCAATTGAACATCCTTGTGGACCACAGGTGTCGCATCGCTGTTGACCTGTCAGCCAGCCAGACACCTTGTAACGATTGCGCGCAAACCAGAGATAGGCTTTATCTGCAAACCAGCGAATAACGGGCCATCTCAGAGGGGCAATCCAGAAGCCTCGTCCAACTAGCGACCAGGCACGATAAGTGACATCTAAACCCAGCAGGAGTTCACCGTCTACGGTGTCGGCGTGAAGGATGGTGCTCGCCGCCTGCGGATCAATGTGCGGATAACGCTCAGTAAACCCTTCCTGCTGAATATCCACCAGCGTCAGGCGACCGGCCTGATCTGCCTTTCTCAGGTGGTCCATTTCGCGCACACACAGAGGGCAGTAGCCATCGTAATACAGGGTAAGTTCAGACATGCACACAACCTCGCTGATTGATACAATGCACCACTATTTTACGCTTAAAGAGACAATAGATCATGCCTCAGTATCGTTCCAAGACGTCTACCGCTGGCCGTAATATGGCTGGAGCCCGCGCCCTGTGGCGTGCGACGGGTATGAAAGACGATGATTTCCAGAAACCCATCATCGCCGTTGCGAACTCATTTACTCAGTTCGTTCCGGGTCACGTTCACCTGAAAGATCTTGGCCAGCTGGTTGCCCGCGAGATTGAGAAAGCCGGTGGCGTAGCGAAGGAATTCAACACGATTGCCGTAGATGACGGCATCGCCATGGGTCACGACGGCATGCTCTACAGCCTGCCTAGCCGTGAAATCATCGCTGACTCTGTCGAATACATGGTTAACGCGCACTGTGCTGATGCGATTGTCTGTATCTCGAACTGCGACAAAATCACCCCAGGAATGCTGTTGGCCGCTCTGCGCCTGAATATTCCAGTGATCTTTGTTTCTGGCGGCCCGATGGAAGCCGGCAAGACAAAACTGTCTGAGCACAAGCTGGATCTGGTTGATGCTATGGTCATCGCCGCTGACGATTCTGCCTCTGATGAGAAAGTCGCCGAATACGAGCGCAGCGCCTGTCCGACCTGCGGTTCGTGCTCTGGCATGTTCACCGCAAACTCGATGAACTGTCTGACTGAAGCACTGGGTCTGGCCCTGCCGGGCAACGGCTCAGTACTGGCAACGCACGCTGACCGCGAGCAACTGTTCCTCGAAGCAGGTCGTCGTATCGTTGAAAACGCCAAGCGTTACTACGAGCAAGACGACGAGTCTGTACTGCCACGTTCAATCGCCAGCTTCAAAGCGTTTGAAAACGCGATGACCCTCGATATCGTCATGGGCGGTTCAACCAATACTATTCTGCACTTACTGGCAGCCGCGCAAGAAGCCGAAGTCGACTTCGACCTGAAAGACATTGATCGCCTGTCACGCGTGGTTCCTCAGCTTTGTAAAGTGGCACCGAACTCACCGCTATATCATATGGAAGACGTTCACCGCGCCGGTGGCATCATGGGCATTTTGGGTGAAATCGACCGCGCAGGCCTGCTGCACAACGACCTGCCAACGGTTCACAGCGCCACCATGAAAGAAGCACTGGATAAGTGGGACATCATGCGCAGCCCGAGCGAAGAAGTGGTTCAGTTCTACAAAGCGGGCCCAGCGGGAATTCCGACTCAGACGGCGTTCAGCCAGAGTACTCGCTGGCCAACACTCGATGGCGACCGCGAAAATGGCTGTATCCGCAGCATCGACAACGCCTACTCACTGGAAGGCGGTCTGGCAGTACTGTACGGCAACATCGCCCTCGATGGCTGTGTGGTAAAAACCGCCGGTGTGGATGAGTCTATCCATGTATTCCAAGGCCGTGCGCGCATCTTCGAAAGTCAGGACGACGCCGTCACCGGCATCCTGAATGACGAAATCGTCGCTGGTGATATCGTCATCATCCGCTACGAAGGCCCGAAAGGTGGCCCGGGCATGCAGGAAATGCTGTACCCAACCTCGTACCTTAAATCGAAAGGTTTGGGCAAAGAATGCGCCCTGCTGACTGACGGACGCTTCTCTGGCGGTACCTCTGGCCTGTCGATTGGTCACTGTTCACCAGAAGCTGCTTCTGGTGGTGCGATTGGCCTGTTGAAAGACGGCGATATCATCAACATCGATATCCCTAACCGTTCGATCAATGTCGACCTGACTGCCGAAGAGCTGTCTCACCGTCGCCATGAGCAGGATAAGAAAGGCTGGAAACCAGCGGCTGAGCGTCCACGTAAAGTGACCACAGCCCTGAAAGCCTACGCTAAGTTCGCGACCAGCGCCGACAAAGGTGCTGTCCGCGACAAGGCAATGCTCGACGACTGATAAAGAAAAGGCCGGCTTATGCCGTAATGCTGTTCACTTAAG
>NZ_DFQB01000032.1:0-12600 GCF_002377545.1 Thalassolituus sp. UBA3500
AAGAACCACTGCTCCCAGCGGTAGTACTCCGGGTCACAGGTCGCCAGTTCACGATCCCAATCGTAACCAAAACCCAGCGACTTCAGCTGGCCTTTCATATAGGCGATGTTTTCTTTGGTCCACTTGGCAGGAGCGACCTGATGCTTGATCGCGGCATTTTCAGCAGGTAGACCAAACGCATCCCAGCCCATTGGCTGCATGACGTTTTTACCTTGCATGCGCTGGTAGCGGGAGATCACATCACCGATGGTGTAGTTACGCACATGCCCCATGTGTAGCCGCCCGCTTGGGTATGGGAACATCGACAGGCAGTAGAACTTCTCTTTGTTGCTGTCGACTACGGCTTTAAATACCTGATTTTTTCCCCAGTGATTCTGAACTGCTGATTCAATGGCTTGGGGTTGATAAGTCTCTTGCATGGTCATGTGCTGTATTGGGCCTGATTCGTGGCGTGGATTCGCAATTCTCTGGCATAAGAGTTTACCTGATTGAACGGAGTGATGGGAGTTCTGCCTTTCTCTATACCTTACCGAGTGCGGTGTAGTTTTTTAACGTTGAGTATGCGGAATCTTCAAACAAGTATTAAGTCGCATGAAGTATTGTATACGATACTGAAATAGTCTTGTTAATAATAATCTGTAGCATTTATTTTTGTATTGTTTCTTCGGGTATCTTTCCTGTCGCAATTGAACAACCTGATGAAATTGATGACCCGTAATTGGAGATCCCGATGAAAAAGCTCGCTGTGCTTGGCACCGCTATTGCCCTGTCTAACATGACCTATGCGGCGGATGCTGCAACACAAGCTCAGATTGACGAATTGAAAGCTCAGATTGCTGCGCTGGCTGACACGGTTGATGCGCAAGCGGAAGGACCGGCTAACCCAGTTTATATCGGTGGTTACGGCGAAATGCACCTGAATCTGAACCAGGGAAAAGACAACGAGATTGATTACCACCGTTTCGTTCTTTTCTTCGGTAAAGAATTCACGGATAAAGTACGTTTCTTCTCTGAACTTGAGCTTGAGCACAGCCTTGCAGGTGACGGTAAGCCGGGTGAAGTTGAACTTGAGCAGGCGTATGTCGAAGTTGATGTGACAGAGAACACTCAGGTAAAAACCGGTTTGTTCCTGCTGCCTGTGGGTATTCTGAACGAAACGCATGAGCCAGAGACATTCTACGGCGTTGAGCGTAATAACGTTGAAAAGCGCATTATTCCTACTACGTGGTGGGAAGGCGGTGTCATGGTGTCGGGCAAAATCGCTGATGGTCTGAGCTATGACGTTGCCATGCACTCTGGCTTGAGTGCCGTCGAGGTCGATGGTGATGGTGGTATTGATGACCAATACGATAATCTGCGTTCGTCTCGACAGAAGGTTGCCGAGGCCCCGGCGAACAAGGCTGCATATACTGCTCGTGTTAAATATACTGAGATTCCAGGCCTTGAACTGGCGTTGACTGGTCAATTCCAAGACGACTTATTACAGGGAGTTGGTGATCGCGAGGTAAGTGGGCGATTAATCGAAGCCCATGCGGTCTACCAGCGTCATGGGTTCGGCGTAAGAGCATTATATGCAGCTTGGAATCTAGATGATGCCGCAGATGATTTGATCGCAGCGGGTGCATCTAAGCAAAACGGTTACTACATTGAGCCGTCTTACCGCATCAACGAGCAGGTTGGTGTGTTCTACCGTAACAGCATGTGGGATACCGCCGCGGGTGACAGCAATGATTCTGAAAAGACTCAGAATGACTTCGGTGTGAACTACTGGCTGGCTGATACTGCGGTTCTGAAGGCGGATTACTTCCGTCAGGAAACCGCTGGTGAATTGAGCGCCACTGGTTACAATCTTGGCGTAGGTTTCAGCTTCTGAGGTAGACCGGTTTGTTACGTTCGCTTTGTACTTTGTTGCTAATAATAGGTTTGCCGGTATCGGCCGGTACAACCTATTACACGCCTGCGCAGATCAGTGCTGAAGTATTCAGCGAGTCCGAACCGGAAAAATCGGCGCTCTGGATGACACCAGAGCGTCGACAGCAAGCAGAGGCCTTGCTAGGAGACGCGCCTCGTCAGGCGCGACTTCGTTATCTTGCCGCTGACGGACGGTATCTCTGGACGCTGAGTGAAATCGGCAAAGAGAAACCAATCACTTTCGGCATCGTGACAACGTCAGGTCATATAGAGCGTATCGAGGTCATGGTCTTCAGGGAAGTTCGCGGGGATGAAATTCGCCTTCCACAATACACCCGTCAATACAAAGATATCGCTCTGACTGAAAGCGGCGATCTTTCTCAGCATATTGATGGTATCTCCGGTGCGACCTACTCAGTGCGCACAATGAAGAAAGTCGCTAAACTGGCGCTTCTATTAGATCGCTGGGCGAATGAGGATAATGCAGTCGAACCATAGACCGCAGCTAAGACGAAAAATCCGCTTTTTTCTGCATCGCTGGCATCGCCGTCTCGGGTTGCTGGTGTCCTTGTTATTAATCCTTCTTGTGATTACAGGAGTTGCGCTGAACCATACAGGGCAGCTGGAGCTGGATAATCACTACCCTCAGAGTCGTATTCTGCTTTGGCCCTATCAATCGTTATTGCCTGACAATATAGGTTACGAAGGCAGCCATGGGTTGCTGCATTCTGCGAACGGACTGCTGCTGCTCGATGAGGATATGCTGGCAGACTGTTCCCGGCTGACGGGCGCGGCAGAGACTACTGAATATGTGCTCGTCAGTTGCGCTTCTGTCTGGCATCTGCTGACTGGTAGCTATCAGTTGCTTGAGTCTTTTGATCCTGCTTTTCTTAGCCTGCCTGAAGACGCACAGCCGGCGGTTTCAGATGGACAATTGGTTGTCGGCTCTTCGGATTATTGGCAGAAACTAAATGTCGATACACTGACCCTGGAAGGCAGAGTTACGGTCGCCCAGACTTCGACTTACGAGGTACTGCCTGCTGTCAATCAGTCCATCAGCTGGCAGCGTATTATGCAGGATATGCACAGTGGCCGCTGGTTTGGTAGCTGGGGAGTGTGGGTTGTAGACATCGCTGCTTTCGTGATGATGCTGCTAGCTTTCAGTGGTATCTGGATGTGGTTGTCGCGTCCTGGTAACAGAAGGTAACCAGACCAACGTTGCCGCAGCTCGTCCGATTTGTTTTTATAGGCCTATATTACTAACTTCGCGTCACGGATTCTGACACTGTGCTTGTTCCCCGCGCCAGCGATAATGAAAGCGATGTAGAAACGCGCGTTATTGCGGTTAAAACAACCCGACCTGAGGCACCTGCCAGCCATATTGACCGCTCAGATATTCTTATGGCGGCACTGGCATCCTCGCCAGTGACAATGATGTTGGCGCCGGCAGGGTATGGAAAAACCTCAGTGATAGCGTCGTGTGTCTCTCTGCTGGAGATGGACCATACCGTCGTTTACTATCAGTGCGATCGTTTCGATGAGTCGCCGCGGTTGATGGTGCGGGCGTGTGAGGAAAAGCTAGGCCTGGCCGCCCAGGAGGTATCGTCGTCGCTCTCTGATATGGAGGCGGTGGCGACTCTTCTGGAGCATGTTCGCCAACAGGATGCCCAGTTCGTACTTATCATTGACAATGTCGAATATCTTGATTTTGAGGAAAGCCGGGCAATTGCGACGCTCCTCCTGCGTTATCGTCCGGCGAATCTGAAGCTCGTATTCAGCGGGCGTTACTTGCCGTTTGCCCGCGGCAGCATTGGGTTGTTGCCAGACATTACCTGGTTAACTACCCGAGATCTCAGCTTTTCAATAGCAGAATTTAATGCCCTGCTGGAGCGTCAACAACTGACGTTGCCGTCGGCTGAAGTTCCGTCCTTACTGCGTAAAATGCAGGGATGGCCTGCAGGATTAGCGCTTTGGCTGATGGCGTGGCGTTGTGCGGGAATGCCAGAGAGGTGGAGTGGAGAGCTGGGCCTCTACGAGGTGTCTGACTATCTTCGCGGCGAAGTCATTACAAACCTTGCGGGGCCCTTAAGAGATCTGATGTGTTTATGTGCGGTGCTTGGGACCTTTCACGATGACCTCGTAAAAGCCGTCGCACCCGATATTTATGCCGCGGCAGACATGCAAGGTTTGCTGGCGCTTGGCTTGTACCTTCAGGAGGTTCCGGGGCGCCCGGAGTGGTTCCGTATGGATCCTATCGTAGCGCAGTGTCTGTCGCGGTTACGTCCGGCAGACTGGCGCAGGGATATTCATCTGCGTGCGTTCAATTGGTTCCGTGATCGCAACGATGCCATTGCTGCATTATTTCATGCCGGGCAGTCTGATCATGGGGCGATTGACTCCGGTTGGATGGCGCAGCAGTCGGATAGTATTCTCGCCAGTCTGGATACTCAGGGGCTGACTGTCTGGTTCGATCAATTGAATGAAGACCAGTTATATACGTCGCCGGATCTGATGCAGATTGCGTGCTGGACTCATCTACTGACGAATCGACTTGATGCAGCTCAGAACCTTATTGAACGTTTGTCATTGGTTCCGGGTATTGATGAAGCCGGTTTGATTGCCTTAAAAGGCTATATGGCAGGCTCACGGGGAGAGTTAACCCGAGCGGAGCGACAATGTCGTCAGGCGCTGGAAATGTTACCGGCAGAACGCTTCAGTCTCAGATTTTTGACTGCCTCGATGCTGGCGCTGGTCTCTCTGGCGCATCGGGATCTTGATGGCTCGCGCATATGGAATCGTTTTGCCCTCGATATCGCCCGCAAATCACGCCAGAGTGCGCTTGAAGGCATGGCACACCTCGATCATGCGCGTATCGAGTTCAATCGCGGCCATGCGTCCCGGTGCTTATCCGTTCTGACTCAGGGGCATGAAGTGCTTGAGGCCAGCCCGCATGGCGGAAACAGCCTGGCGTATGCGCGGTTGCAGATTCTGAAGGCAACCGTTGGCTGGATTACTGGTTACAATGATGAACCTACTGATGCTGCTCTCACTCAGGCATTGCTGCTCTGTGAGGAGCGCTCTGATCCGGCAGCGGCCTACGGATACGCTATCCGGGCGTTGAACCTGATGGGGCAGGGGCAATACTCACTGGCCCTGAATGTACTGGACGACGGCGAGCGTCGCTTGCAGGAACAGCAGGTCGACTTCGTTGCCTACGCCTGGTTACACACAGTGAGGTCGAACATCTGGATCTCGCAGAAGAAATTCCGTCGTGCTCACGATTGCCTGGAAGCTCTGCTTGAAGATGCTGACAGCGCCGGTGTAGCACGCTGTGAATACAGTGCGTTGCTGCCGGGTTTCAGTACACTGACCCTGTCCCGGTTACACCTGATGGCAGGGCGCCCAGAAGTATGCCTTGATCTGACGGATCGTTGGTTACGCCACACCCCGGACGGTTTTATGTCCGTATTTATCCGCATGATTCGGGCCGGAGCCTTGATGACGTTGCAACAACCTGCTGAAGCTATGCGCCAGATCGACGTTGTTAAGAAGACGTTTCGTGCGGAGGGCGTCAATCAACAATTGCAGAGCTGGTTACCTGGATTGGTGGCTTTTCTGGATTTACCAAAGGTCGAACTGAACCCGGCGCATGAGCCCTCATCGGCACTCAGCGAGCGTGAGCGCGATGTACTCAATCTCATGGCGCAGGGGATGTCGAATCAAGCGATTGCTGATCAACTTTATATCTCACTGCATACAGTGAAAACCCACGCCCGCAAGATCAATGTGAAGCTGGGCACAGGCAGCCGGACTCAGGCGATACATAAAGCAAAAGAGTTGATGTTGATCTGACGTCAGGGTTTTCAGGCGTGAGTCAGGTCTCATGTTTCGGTCGGGCCAGTTTTGTCTTCTCTTCGGTAGCTAGCAAATCTGTCATTCAGTTCTATGTTGACTGACCACGTAACAAATAATTTGATGAGGATATCAATAGGATAGCTTTTGTAATCAAACGGTGAATCACGTTGGTAAATTTGCGTTAACTGGACTAAACCTTGTAATACGTCTCACTAGATGCCTTAACGCCTATGGAATACAAGGTCCTCGTTGTTGGCTGCAACGATATAAAAAAGCTCGGGGAAAACCTCGGAGATCAGTTCTCGCTGTTGGCTGTTGCGACTGCGCAGGAAACATTTCACCTGCCTGACCTCAAAGAATACAAGCTTGCTATCGTACTTGATAAAGAGGCTGACGGAACAGGCGCTCAGGCACAGGTTCGGGCACTCAAACATCACCCGGTAATTTCACCATTACCCGTGGTTGTACTGGCAACAGAAGAGCGCGACCTGGATTCCCGGCTGGGTTTCTATGATGCAGGTTGCGACGACCATATTCAGTTTGGCAACGGGGCGGAGTTACAGGTTCGCCTCATGAAAGCGATTTTTAACCGTATTGCCAATGAGCAGCTTAAACAACAGCTGGAAAAGGCGAATGAAATGGCGTTTATCGCCATGTCAGACACCTCAGACCTTGGCGTCAACATTCAGTTTTTGCTGGATATTAATCAGTGCGAAAACCTTGATCAGGCGGGCATGCGTCTGTTTCAGGCACTCAAAAGTTACAATATCAGCAGCTCTCTACAGATTCGTAGTCGTTTCGGTGAAAAGAACATGGAAGCGAATGGGATGGCCAAGGACCTGGAATCAACCTTACTGCGGGAATGCAGTGAAATGGGGCGCTATGTCGACTTCGGAAAGCGCTCAATTATGAATTACGGCCGCGTCTCGCTGCTTGTCAGGAACATGCCTTTAGACGACCCGAATAAGTATGGCGCGATCAAAGATAACGTTTTTTCACTTCTACAGGGGCTGGATGCCAGAGTAGGAGCACTCGATAATGTAGAGTCACTGAAGCTGGAAAGTCAGCTTGTGGTGAAGCTGACATCGCGCATGACTCACATAATGGAAGGTATAGACAAAGGCTACCATGACGTCATGGTGCGAATTGTCGATGCCGTGGAAGATATCGCCGATGGGATTGAGCAGGAAATCCAGTTTCTGGGTATGGATGAACAACAAGAGCGGGTGATTCAGAAGGTTCTTGAAAACGGCATTCTTGAGACCAACCGGGTCTTCAACGAAGGTCTGAAAATGGATAAGAGCCTGACCGGCTACCTGACGGAAGTAGGGCGCGTTTTCGCGTCAGATAAAGTGAAAACCGAAGAGTTGATGGCTCTCGTCGAAAAGATCCCCGCGAACGGTTGAGATAAGCGGCCCGACTGAGTCGCTGTCCCTGGGCTGATATACACGAGTGTATTGAGATAGCTCTTGATATGGCGCTTGATATGAGGGGTCAGTGCCGCTTGAGGTGGTCGTCAAGATTATCTTCGGCAGGGAAAATATCGGCTGGAATATCGCCAGACATTAATTCATCCGTCATGGGCTTACCCGGAATCGCGTGACCTTCGCTTGCCCACTCACCCAAGTCAATCAGCTTACAACGCTCACTGCAAAAGGGGCGGTACTTCTCTTCTTGAGTCCATTGGACTGTTTTTTCACACGTTGGACATTTAACTTCCACGAACACCTCAGGCTAATTGCAGGTACGACTGATGAAGCGCTGCAAGTTGTTCATACAATGCTTCAAGATTGCCTGAATTATCCACCGCATCGTCTGTCTTCTGCAACCGCTCTGCACGAGGTAGTTGCGCTGCAATAATGCGACGAATCTGTTCTTCTCCGTTGCTATCGCGAGAGCAGGCCCTTTCAACCTGAATCTCCTCGGGAACGTCGATCACCAGGGTACGGGAGACCAGCTCGCTTTGACCGCTCTCGAACAACAGCGGAGATTCGAGAATGGCGTAGGGAGATGTCGCTGCATTCAACTGCACAATGATGCTATCCCGGATACGTGGGTGAGTCTGGCTCTCCAGCCATTTGCGTTCATCGGGCTCAGCAAAAACTTTAGCGCGTAACCAGGCACGGTTGAGAGTACCGTCATCAAGAAGCGCATCAGTACCGTAGCGTTCTTCGATGGCGATCAAGGCAGGTTGGCCTGGCTCAACGACTTCACGGGCAACCACATCGGCATCAACGACCGTTATTCCCTGATCTCTGAAATACTTACTAGCTGCGCTTTTACCGCTACCAATGCCGCCAGTGAGGCCGAGAATAAACATATCGATTTGGAGTCCGCTTATTGTATCGTCGGTTATATGACCGAGAAGTACCATTGAGTGATTTCATCTCCCCACATGGCGACAATCCATCCCGCCATAGCAAGGTAAGGGCCGAAAGGAATAGGAACCTGGCGGTCACGTCCAAGCGCAATCACTCCTGCGATACCAACGACGGCACCGACAACGCTCGACATGATGATAATGGTCAACAGCGACTGGAAACCAAACCAGGCGCCCAGGGCGGCCAAAAGTTTGAAGTCACCATAGCCCATACCATCTTTGCCCGTGAGCAGTTTGAAGATCCAGAAGAACCCCCAAAGCACGCCATAACCAAGCGCCGCCCCAAGAACAGCCGACTGAAGGTCAGTAAACATACCTTGCGTATTGAGCAGTAAACCGAGCCAGAGCAAGCCTAGCGTTAATGTGTCTGGCAGGATCTTATGATCAATATCGATAACCGACATCGTAATCAGGAGCCAGGTGAACACCAGCATCGCCAGCAGAGCCCAGCCCCATTCAAACTTAAGCAGTAAGAGGCCGCTCATTACTGCCGTAGCGATCTCGACCAACGGGTAACGCAGGCCAATACGAGTGCCACACGACGCGCACTTACCTCGTAGGAAAATCCAGCTGAATACGGGGATATTCATCCAGGGCTTAACCGGTGCCGAACAAGAAGGACAGTGGGAGGCTGGGGTAACCAGATTATAACTCTTGCTCAGGTCTTTAATGGCTGGGTGATCAGGGAGTTCTTCCTCCATCCCCTGGCACTCTTCCTTCCAGCCTCTGAACATCATGATTGGCATACGTAGAATGACGACATTCAGAAAGCTGCCAATCAGGAGGCTTAGGATGAGGGTCGCTATAAGTAACAGCTCTGTTGATTCAGACAGAAGCTGCAGCAAATTTATCATCTGACGGCTTCACCCATCTGGAAGATTGGCAGATACATGGCAACGATCAAGCCGCCGACAACAACACCAAGGAAAACCATCATGGCTGGCTCAATCATGGCCGTCAGGTTATCTACTGCGTTATCTACTTCGTCTTCGTAGTAATCGGCGGACTTCGAGAGCATTTCGTCCAGTGCACCAGATTCTTCACCGATGGACGCCATCTGTACCACCATATTCGGAAATACTTTGGTATCGCGCATTGCCTGATGCATTTGTTGACCAGAGGCCACATCGTCTTTGATCTTCAGTACCGCTTTTCGATATACCGAATTACCAACAGCGCCAGCTACTGATTCCAGGGCATCTACTAAAGGAACACCGGCGGCAAAAGTGGTTGAAAGTACGCGCGAAAATCGCGCAATCGCAGCCTTCTTGATCAGGTCACCTATAACAGGTACGCCTAACAAAAACGCTTCAAATTTGTCTTTGAAGTCTTTCGATGTTTTTAGTGCATGATAAAGGCCTGCACCCACGATCACTAAAAAGCCGATGATATAAAGGTAATACTCTTGTGCACTTTCTGACAGATCAACAACAAACTGTGTCGGAGCGGGTAGCTCAGCCCCGAAGCTGGTAAACATCTCTTCAAATGTCGGTACCACTTTTACAAGCAGTATAAGAGTCACAGCAATGGCAACCAACATCGTTATAGAGGGGTACATCAGCGCTTTCTTAATCTTGGCTTTGAGCGCTTCCGTCTTCTCTTTATATATTGCGACTTTCTCGAGCATGGTCTGCAGAGTACCGGCTTGCTCGCCTGATTCGATCAGGTTGCATGTCAGGTCATCGAAGTGCTCGGGGTACTTTCTCAGTGCTGTGGCGAAGTCATTACCCGATGAAACAGAATCTCGAACATCCGCTATCGTATTCTTGAGACCGCGATTATCAATACCGTCACCGACAATATCGAACGCCTGAACCAACGGCACGCCCGCTTTTACCATGGTCGCCATCTGGCGGGTAAAAAAGGTAATGTCGCTGCTTTTAATTTTTTTGGAGCCGCCACCGCCGATACCGAAAATCGAGATCGGTTCTGCTGCCTTCTTAACCTTGCGAGGTTCTATGCCTTGCTTGCGCAGCTGGGCTTTTGCGTAGGCAGAGTTGATGGCAATGATCTCACCTTTCGCAGCTTGCCCACGGCGATTGATACCTTCCCAGGCAAAGGTACTCGACTTTTGTTGTTTTACTTGTTTTGCCATAACACTTTTGACCCTAGAGCGAGCTGTAATACTGACAGAGGCTTAGTCCATTGTCACACGATTTGCCTCTTCGAGGCTGGTGATGCCAGCGGCGACCTTCCTCAGAGCGGACGTTCTGAGGTCAGCGAATCCTTCTTTTCGTGCCGAATCGGCAATTTCAATTGAGTTTCCACCTGACATAATGATACGAGAAATTGAATCTGTAATAGAAACTACTTCATAGATACCCACCCTCCCTTTGTAACCAGCATTGCAACTTGCACAGCCAATAGGGCGGTAAAAGTCGCCAGAGGCGATCTGCTCGTTATTAAAGCCCGCTTCTTTGAGTGCCTCTTCTGGAATCTCTGCTGGTTGTTTGCAGTTGCTGCAAAGTCTGCGGGCCAGACGCTGGGCAATAATCAATGAAACTGACGTTGCGATATTAAATGCAGGAACCCCCATATTCGCCAGACGCGTCAGGGTTTCGGCGGCGCTGTTGGTGTGCAGTGTGGATAAAACCAGGTGACCTGTCTGTGCCGCTTTGATGGCAATCTGAGCCGTTTCCAGGTCCCGGATCTCACCCACCATAACAACATCAGGGT
This sequence comes from Thalassolituus sp. UBA3500, assembly GCF_002377545.1. Classification (NCBI taxonomy): domain Bacteria; kingdom Pseudomonadati; phylum Pseudomonadota; class Gammaproteobacteria; order Oceanospirillales; family Oceanospirillaceae; genus Thalassolituus; species Thalassolituus sp. UBA3500. The sequence continues at coordinate 10,823 of NZ_DFQB01000032.1, forward strand.
CCTGACGCAGAAATGAGCGTAGTGCCGAGGCAAAATCGAGGCCGACTTTGTTATTCACGTTGACCTGGTTAATTCCCTCAAGGTTAATCTCTACTGGGTCCTCTGCAGTAGAAATATTAGTACCTTCGACATTCAGAATATTCAGGCCGGTATAAAGAGAAACTGTTTTACCTGACCCGGTAGGGCCTGTTACCAGAATCATCCCCTGAGGATTTGACAGCGCCTCAAGATAGAGCTGCTTCTGATCTTCTTCATAGCCGAGGGCGTCAATCCCCAATTTTGCTGAAGAGGGGTCAAGGATACGCAGTACAATTTTCTCGCCCCAAAGAGTAGGTAGCGTATTCACACGAAAATCGATGGCCTTGTTCTTCGATATCTTCATTTTGATACGGCCATCCTGAGGGATGCGTCGTTCAGAAATATCCATCTGAGACATAACCTTCAGGCGGGCAGCGATCTTGCCCGACAGATTAATCGGAGGTTGCGACACCTCTTTTAATACACCGTCTGTGCGATAACGAATACGATATCTTTTTTCATAAGGCTCAAAATGAATATCTGATGCGCCAATACGCACGGCATCTAACAGCATCTTATTTACAAAACGAACAATAGGCGCATCGTCGCCCGGTGTGGCATCTTTTTCCTGCTCCTTGTCCCTTGCTTCGGGATCTTCCAGGTCAACATCATCGAGCGCTCCGTCCAAATCACCGAAGGCATCTTCCAGGCTGGTATCTGAAGCGTTAATGAGCTTATCGACGGCAATTGCGAGCTTGTCTTCTTCTACCAGAATTGACTCTGTGGTCATGCCGGTATTGAACTTAATCTCATCGATCGCATTAATCAGTGAAGGGTCACTCTGAGCGACAAACAAGCGATTGCCGCGAGTGAAAAGCGGAAGTATCCGATGTTTTTCAATCAATGACAGACTGACAACGTCAGACGGAACAACATCGAAGTCGAAGCTGCTTAGATCCAGAACGGGAAGACCAAACTCTTCGGAGGCAATTCTTGATATTGTGCCTGCAAGCGAAGGGTCTTTCTGGACTGCAACAGTAACGAATGAGCGCTTGTCGGATTTAGCGCTCTTTAAAATATCTTCAGCAGCGTGGAGTTCGATAAGCCCTTGCTCAACCAACCGACGTGGAAGGCCTGTTAGCGACGTCATGCTATTTGCCTCTTCTTATTGATGGATAGAACATACCAAAGGCGGTGAAAGTCGGCCAGTGGCGGGACTAATAACCGGGAAGGAAATCACAGTCTGTGGGCAATAAAAAAGGGCCACAGGGGCCCTTTTTATCATTACTAGCTCAACTTCGAGTTAGCCACCAATAGTTGGCAGGTATTTCGGAGGCATTGTGCCGCCAGTAACCGCGTATACAACTGCACCGTTACCATTACCTGTAGCAGAAATAGTGACTGTTACACCTTGGAGAGCAGTCTCGCTCGATGGACCGGCACCAGCAGCATCACAAGAAGCAACAGGGGTTGCTCCGTTGGCGTATGTAGAAACCGTGATAATTCCGTTTAAGTTGTCGGTGTATGTGTAGGTAACGTCCTGAACGATTCCCAGACAGTTAGCAGCTTCACCGGTAGCCCACTGAACAAGTTCCGCAGCGTTTGCAGGTAAGTCCAAATTAACCGCTGCATATTCCGATAGTGCTAACTGTAAAGGACGCACAGCACCTACAATTTCAGGACCTGTCGCTGCGCGCACAGTATAAGTTTGATACTGAGGAATCGCAACTGACGCCAGAATACCGATGATCGCAACAACG
>NZ_DFQB01000032.1:12893-90188 GCF_002377545.1 Thalassolituus sp. UBA3500
ACCGATGATCGCAACAACGATCATCAATTCAATAAGGGTAAAACCTTGTTGTGCTTTCATGTTTTTCATAGGGCTTCTCCACTCTCTTTCGAGATTTGTTATTGGGTGACTGCTTTCTGGCCCGTTTGTTGTGTGGTCCTTCCGGCGGTCTTACCTGTCATTAATCATGACTGTGGGATGGAGTTTGCCAAGCTTCTCTGAGACCAGCAAGCCCTGTTTCCGGGCTTAAGTCACATTTTTTGGCGTCATAAAAATATCTGTTCGAAAAACGCGCAAAAAGTTGGCAAAGAGTGACAATTATCGTCACTCTGGTGGGCATTTTCGGGAGATGCGGCGCAAAATGACAGAGGCTTAATGGCTTAGCCAACCATCCTCATCGACAGGTCAATCGCCTTGCAGTCTTTAGTGAGTGCACCGATAGAAATATAATCTACGCCTGTTTCTGCATAATGGCGCAAAGTGTCTTTGGTAATACCACCTGAGGCCTCGAGTTTGATATTGCCTGCGCTTTTTTCTCGCGTGAACGCGACAGCGACCTTCATATCGGCAGGGCTGAAGTTATCCAGCATGATGATGTCGACGCCAGCGTCGATCGCTTCTTCCAGTTGCGTCATGGTTTCAACTTCGACTTCGACCGGTTTGCCCGGTGCAATGCCATGGGCCTGACGTACAGCGTCTGAAATGCTACCGGCTGCCATGATGTGGTTTTCTTTAATCAGAAAAGCATCATAAAGGCCGATGCGGTGATTGAAGCATCCGCCAACGGACACCGCATACTTCTGTGCGATACGAAGGCCTGGGATGGTTTTACGGGTATCCAGTAGTTTTACACCCGTACCCTCAACCAGAGAGGCGTAGTGCTCGCAAAGCGTCGCGGTACCTGAAAGGGTCTGCAGGAAGTTTAAAGCGCAGCGCTCGCCGCTCAGCAGTGAGCGTGATGAGCCTTTCAGCTCAAACAGTACCTGGTCAGCTTCGACCAGGTTGCCATCTTTCACCTTCCAATCGACTTCTACTGTTGGATCTACTTGCCTGAAGACTTCCGTTACCCAGGCTTGTCCGGCAATGACTGCGCGTTCGCGAGAGATAATACGTGCATGGCTCGTCTGCTCCGCAGGTATTAATTGCGCTGTAATGTCACCAGTGCCAATGTCTTCTTCAATGGCGCGGGTAACTGCATTGCGGATGTCTGTCTGATGCTGGGTGAGGTCCATGGCAGAGGCTTCGTTCTATGAGTGGGTTCCTATCATGAGGGCGCGATTCTACACGAAGTCGCGCCCTGACTGATACCGCTCAGCTGGCTTTCTTCGAACCACTCTTAGGGTCTTTCCCTGAGCCATTCTGGAGATATTCGCGGGTAAGACTGAACACGACCGGGCTGAGCAGAATCAGTGCAACGAGGTTTGGCAGAGCCATCATGGCGTTCAGAGTATCTGCGATGAGCCAAGCGACATTCAGTTCCTGTGTTGCGCCAATCGGGATTGCGGCAACCCAGACAAGCCGGAATACCGGCACGGCTTTGATACCAAATAGGTATTCCGTGCAGCGTTCACCATAAAATGACCAGCCGATAATAGTGGTGAAAGCAAATACAGCCAGCCCCAGCGTGACAATGTATTGACCAACCACCGGGAGACCCGCATCAAAAGCCGATGCGGTCAGGCTGGCCCCCGAAGCACCGGTTTGCCACGCGCCAGAGGCAACGATCACCAGACCGGTAATAGTGCAGATCACAATAGTGTCTATAAAGGTACCCAGCATGGCGATCGTCCCCTGACGGACGGGGCTGTCTGTGGTTGCTGTCGCGTGTGCAATAGGAGCGCTACCGAGACCCGCTTCGTTTGAGAAGACCCCGCGAGCGACGCCAAAGCGGATTGCAGCCCAGACGGTTGCACCGGCAAAGCCTCCAGCAGCAGAGATCGGAGTGAAGGCGTGCGTGACAATTAATTCGATGGCTGCCGGAATTTCATTGGCGTAGATCACCAACAATACGACGCCAGCAATCACATAGGTAATCGCCATAAAGGGAACCAGCTTGCCGGCAACATCTGAAATTCTGCGGATTCCACCAATAAGGACCAGGCCAACCAGAGCAGCAACCACCAGGCCGGTTAACCACTCAGGAATTCCAGTGCCGTCCGGTGAAATATGCGACATGGCGTCGGCCACCGAGTTCGCTTGCACACCGTTACCAATACCAAACCCTGCAAGCATACCAAAGAAAGCAAAGGCGACAGCCAGCCATTTGAACTTAGGGCCAAGGCCGTTGCGGATGTAGTACATGGGGCCACCGACAAAATGGCCTTTTTCGTTTTTTTCGCGAAAGCGAACCGCGAGTACGGCTTCTGAATATTTAGTAGCCATCCCGACAAGAGCGATGATCCACATCCAGAATATGGCGCCGGGGCCACCCATAGCGACAGCCGTCGCGACCCCCGCTATGTTGCCTGTGCCGATGGTTGCTGACAGCGAGGTCATCAGGGCATTAAAACCAGAAATCTCTCCTTCACCGTGTTTGTGGCGGCCTTGCCATAATTCTACAAACCCGGTTTTCAAATGCCGGATAGGGTAGGCCCTCAGGCCGATGGTGAGAAAAAGACCTGTCAGAGCAATCAGAGCCAGCATTGGCCAGCCCCAGACAATGCCGTTGAGAGTATTCAGAAACTCCATTTTATCTTCCTGTCATATTCGCTGGTCTTCGGACTATATCGGCCTGCTGTGTTTATGCCAAACTTGAAGGCCTGAGGAACAACATTGATTGCTTTGGAAAATAATGAATATTACGAATGGCCGCCTGGATACCGCCTTGTGGATTCCGTCCCCGAATTTTGGACCCCGCCCGGACACTGACGATATCTCTCTGCTGGTGATTCACAACATCAGTTTGCCTCCGGGCCAGTACGGCAGTGGTTGCGTGCAGCGCTTTTTTTGCAATCAACTTGATACGGCGCAACATCCGTATTTTGAGACCATTGCAGACTTGCAGGTCTCGAGTCATCTGTTTATCGAGCGTGACGGGGCAGTTTCTCAGTTTGTGAGTCTGAATGATCGTGCCTGGCATGCGGGGCAGTCGCAATTTTGTGGCCGCGATAACTGCAACGACTATTCTATAGGTATAGAGCTGGAAGGAACCGATACTGAACCCTATACCGACGCCCAGTATCAACAGCTCGCGGTAGTGACTGAGTGTATCAGGCAGCATTACCGCAAAATAACCGATGAACGGATAACCGGGCATGAAGATATTGCCCCTGGCAGGAAGACAGATCCGGGGCCTGCCTTTGACTGGACGCGTTACCGTGCCTTGCTCGTCACGGCTGACGGTCGCCCTGAGGAGAAAAAATGAAGTTTCTCGTTCTTTTTGTCGTTTTGTTATGGCAGCAACGTTTCCCTTTACCCCATCGCAGCACCAGTAGCCGCACCTTCGCCTGGTGGCTGAAGCAGGTAGAAAAACTGCCGCGCTTTATGAGCTGGCATCGCCATTTCAGGTACTCGGTTGTCGTGGTTCTGCCGGTTGTCACGATTACGGCGGCGATGTTGCTGGCTGACCCTTATGCCTTTGGTTTGCTGAGTGTGTTACTAAAGATTCTTGTCCTGCTCTACGTGCTATCGCATATCAGCATCGGCAAGCATCTCGAAGCCTATCGCAGTGACTTAAAAAAGGGCGATACACAAGGGGCCTACCATTGCGCTGACCAGTATCTTGCTGTGCCCGAGGTGAGGGTCACCGATGACCTGACCACCATGAATCACCAGGTTATCCGGGCACTTCTGCACCGCTGGTTTGAGTTCTTTTTCCTTATGGTGTTCTGGTATATGGTTGCCGATATTGCAGGGATTCTGCTGGCGTGGTTTTCTCTTCAATACGCACGTGCAACACACTGTGATGCGCAAGGCTGGCGTTACCTGCACTGGATTGAGTGGATTCCCGTTCGTTTATTGGGGCTGACTTATGCGCTCGCCGGAGACTTTCTGCGAGCATTTCCCGTGCTGCATTCTTACCTTTGGGATCGCACAGCAAATAGTGCCGATGTTCTTTATCGGGTTGCCAATGAATCATTGGCCGGGCAGTCCGTTCAGATGTCATCCCCTGTCGATGAGAATGCCGAAGAAGCCGCTGCCGAACTTGATCGCTGGCAGCGCCTGCACATCCGCTCATTGTCGGTGTGGATGGTTATTATTGGCGCCGCGACTGTGGGCGGGTATCTGCTCTAACAGGCTGCTGAAAAACTATCTGCGTTGTCATTGCTTCGTTAAAAACAGGCTCATAATGCTCATTTATGACTTATAAACTCCGCTTTTCGCCTGTTTTTGCCTTGCACTGACTGCCTCGAAAACGTGTTTCAACGGCCTGTTAACAGCCGCTTAGCCGGTTAGCCTGTACTTGATTGTGCCGCCTGAGCACCCAGCCAGGCGGCACCACGTACTCCGCTGGAGTCACCGTGAATCGATTTCTTCAGAGGTGTCACCACCGAATCAGAGAAGACCCACTCCTGCCAAAGCTGCGGTACCACGTCGTATACGCTGGCAATATTCGAGACCCCTCCGCCCAGCACGATCACGTGTGGGTCCATCAGGTTAATCACCGCGGCGAGCGCTTTCGCCAGTCGTCTGTGGTGTCTGAACAGGACGCCCTGAGCTTCTTCGTCGCCGGCCTCCGCGGCAGCTACCCAGATTTCTGCGGCCTGGTCTTTGCCCGTTTCTTCTCTGGCTTGTAAGCGAATGCCAGTGCCGGAGAGGATTGTCTCCTGACAGCCGGATAAACCGCAGTAGCAGTTCAGCACCGCATCTGAATCTTCGCGCCATGGCAGTGGGTTATGACCCCATTCTCCCGCAATGGCGTTTGGCCCGGATACCAGGTTCCCCCTGACGACCCAGCCTCCACCGCATCCTGTGCCAACGATCACTGCAAATACAGAGTGAAAGCCCGCTCCGGCGCCATCGGTAGCTTCTGACAGGGCAAGGCAATCGGCATCATTGGCGATAACAACAGGTTGGCCGAGGGCGCGTTGTAAGTCACCCTTCAGGTCTTTGCCGATCAGGCAGGTGGTATTCGCGTTTTTCACCAATCCGGTCTGATAGGAGAGTGCGCCGGGAATGCCCAGCCCGAGCGTGTATGGCTGGGCCAGTTCAGACGCGGCGTCGTTCACCAGACTCAGAATATTGCTGAGAATTGCATCGTAGCTTTCGCGGGGGGTCGGGCTGCGGCGGCGCAGGAGTTCCTGACCGCTCTGATCCAGAGCGATGATTTCTGTCTTAGTACCACCGAGGTCTATGCCAAACTGCAGCATGGCTGTCCTGTCGAATAAGAATGTCAGGACAGTGTACGATGCTGCTCACTCGTCGCAATAGTCCTGCATCATTGCGTCGAACATTGCGGACCCTTCGACCAGGCGACAACCGCTTCCGTAGAGGCTCGGGTTCAGCTGTCGGCTCCAGACTATTTCAATTCGGCAAGGGGCCGTACGACGGTCGTTGTCCTGCAGGATATCAACGAGATCGACATCGAGTGTTTCGCCTTCTTGTAAGGCCTGGTAGCTGGATATCATTAAGCCGCTTCTGGACCAGTTAACCAGTAAGCCAAGGCAGTCGTTGCCTCCTTTTTGGAACACGCTGACGGTGCTTTTCAGTTGCCAGCGTGGCTCCATACGCATTTCTGCAAATGATTGCGCGCTCATGTTCATACTCCTGAAGATGATTAGGGTAAATTTGTTACCATGTCGATCTAAGTTTAGACACTGAAAGCCTCTTCGCCGGAGCCCGATAAAGAATGAGCAGTATAGTCACGTTCCTTGACGTTATTCGCCATGGAGAGCCCGAGGGGGGCGAGGTATTTCGTGGGCGGACAGATCATCGGCTGACTGATAATGGTCGTCGACAGTTTCAACAAAGACTGGAGCGTAACCCGGGAGACTGGCAGCGTGTTGTGTCTTCTCCGCTGAGCCGTTGCAGTGAAAGCGCAGAGCGGGTGGCCGGTCAATCCGGTTTGCCTTTGCATATCGACGAGCGCTGGGCCGAGATTGATTACGGTGCCTGGGAAAATGTTCCCATTAAACAGGTCATGTCAGCCGAACAGACCCATGTTCGCCAGCTCTGGGAAGATCCGATGAACTTCTGTGCACCGCAAGGAGAGCCGGTAGGGCAATTACAGGCGCGGGTGCTGGACGGTTGGGCGCATATTCTTGAACAGCATGCCGGTCAGCATACATTGATTGTTACCCATGGGGGCGTAATGAGAGTACTGGCTCAGCACTTGTTGTCACTGGCGCCAGAGGCGATGAATCGACTAGGAATTCCCTACGCAGGGATGCTACGGTTACGCGTAGATACCGATCATGAGAACAAACACTGGACGACCATGATCGGTATGGATGGCACAGAGCTCTGAGTTAATTTGTTTCAGGCTCAGGGCTTTCTGAATTTGAGTGTCATGCGATCACTTTCACCAATCGCCAGAAATTCAGCCCGGTTTGCATCGCCACCACGCAAGGTCGGTGGCAGAGACCAGACTCCGTGAGCGTGATCACGGCTATCTTTAGGGTTAGCATTAATCTCTGAGTGCCCTGCAGGAACAAAGCCTGCATTGATGGCCAATTGTGTTACGTATGATTCAGTAACATAACCTGTTTCGACCATCTTTTCGCGAGAAAATGAGTCGGGAGCACGATGTTCTACAACGCCTAAAATTCCACCCTGTTTCAGTACGCGGAAGGCCTCATCGAAGACAGCCTGTTCCTGGCGATTACGCATCCAGTTATGCACGTTACGGAAAGTCAGTACGCGATCAGCCTCACCGGCTTCTGCAATCGTCAGCTTCTGCGGTGGTGCAAGTTCAGTCACATATATGTTGCCATAGATTTCAGGCTGAAGGAGAAAACGCTTATTAAACGCGGCGCGGCTCTTCTGGAAAAAGCCGACTTCGCTATCGGCTGGGAAGTGCGCAGCAATTAGCTGTCCATTGTTTTTGAGGTAGGGCGCTAATATCGCGGTATACCAACCACCACCGGGCCATAATTCAACCACGGTATGATCAGGGTCTACGTCAAAAAACATCAGTGTTTCTGCGGGGTGCCTGTACTGGTCTCTCGCCAGTTCAGCGGCAGAGCGGGTTGGGGCAACTTTTGGTGATGTCGTTTGCTCTTCAGGAGAGACGACTTCTTTTAGCGGTAGCTTCTCTTTAACCGTTTCAGCAGACTCTGGTGAGCATGCCGCCACGACGGCGGCGATTGCGGTTATAGCGATTGTCGCGGTGGTATTTCGGAGAATGCCTGATCTCATCCCTGAACCTCGTATTTATTATTCGGTGCGTGCAATGTCGTGTCCGACTTCCCATGGTGGGGTAGGACGGACAGATTCAATAACGAATTCTACGAAACTGCGTACCTTCGCAGAAAGGTGTCGGTTACTCGGATAGAGTGCATGAATCGGGCTGGCTTCGAAAGGCCATTCTGGTAATACCTGGACGAGAGAGCCTGCACGTATCGCGGGGGCGGCAATCAGAGTCGGTAATGGAGCAATGCCAGCACCCGATAGTGCCAGAGTGTAAAGGCTGGCAAAATCGTTCACCTGAATGCGAGCGTGGACGTTATGGCTGTGAGTCTGACCCGAGGGGCCACACAACTGCCAGCTTGGCCACTGCGACAGTGTCATCAACTCATGTTCCCCCAGAGTATCCGGGTGCTTTGGTTCACCGTGCTTTTTCACATAATCGCTGCTGACACAAAGAATGGAACGCACATCACCAAGGTGTCTGCCAATGAGCGATGAGTCCTCAAGGGTACCGACGCGAAAAGCGACATCAATACCGTCCTGAACCAGATCAAGCTTCTGATCGCTCAATACCATGTCGACAGTCACCTGAGGGTGCTGATCACAGTAATCGGCGATCAGGCCAGACAATACTGTGGAACCAAACAGTACAGGTGCCGTAATACGAAGAGTCCCCGTTGGGGTGCTCTGCATGCGCGTAACTGCGATGTTTGCTTCTTCAATCTCACCAAGGATACGTGCGCACTGGTTGTAGTATGCGTTGCCTGTGTCGGTAAGGCGCAGACTGCGCGTGGTGCGTTGGATCAGGCGCACACCAAGCCGTTCTTCCAGTTGCGTGATCTTGCGGCTGACCGTCGATTTTGGGAGGCCCAGATGACGCGCTGCGCCAGTAAAACTGCCCGCCTCAACAACATGGACGAAGATAGCCATTTCGTTAAGATCGAATTCTTCGCGTTTACCTATTTGCATGCGGTCATGTTTCCTTGATGTTTAACTTTGGACAGTATGGCTTTAAAAATATCAATTGAAAAGATATATGGGACAATTGATCGCGTTTTATATCCAGTCTGCCGGATCAGAAGACCATGCGGACTCCAAACGAAGCAATTGGAGGCAGGTCATTAACGTCTTCTCGCTCACTGTAATCGGCATTGAGGTAACGGTAACCAACGACATTTTCCCGGGCATAGAGGTTAATCACCTCAAAATAGAGGTCCATACTCCAGCGACTGAACTGATAGGCGCGGTCCGCTCTGAAGTCCAGGCGGTGGTAGGCCGGAAGCCGCTCAGAAAATGGATCGCCGTAGATCGGATTGAACAGGCCGGGCGTCTCAGTGTCTTCTTCAACGCCATCCAGCGGCGTCACCAGTTGTCCGCTTTCGTAGCGCCATTTAAGTCCGAAGGTCCAGCGGTCATTCCATCGATAATTTCCTACTGCGTTTATTACGATGGGCTTGTCGTAGGAATAGCGGAAGTTTTCACCGGTAATATCATTACTTCTCTCCGTACGGGAAAGGGTCAGTGATACCCAGCCATACCATCGGTCGCTGTAGTCGGCATTCAGAAGCGTTTCAATTCCCCACGATTGCCCGCTACCGTCGTTGGTATAACGTGGAAGCGCGTTGTATTCCTCAGTGGTTAATCCCGGATAATTATTTTGCGGTACTCGTGACACAACAATATCTGTGATGTCTTTGTAGTAAAGTTCAGAGGTCAGGTTCAGACCGTCTTTCAGTTGATATTCAAGTCCTGTCTCGTAGTGAGTCGAGCGTGTCTCATTGATCTCGGGGTTTCCGAACTCAGGCGTGTATTGGCCAGGGTTACCCGACAATGCGTGATATTCACCAAATCCGAGTGTCCAGGTCAAAGGCAGTGCCACACGGACGCGACTGTTCAGTCGGGGTTCAAGGTAGCTGTTTTCGGTAAATTCGTTATAGGAAGCAAGTACTCCCGGTGTCACCTGCCACCCCGGGAGTACGTCCCATTGATCCGCCAGATTGGCGTTGAATTCGCGAATTGCAAAATTTCCTGAACCTGTCAGCTCTTCAGTTGCGGTAACGAGACGACAATCGCTTGAAAATTCATCACAGGGAGGTGCAGAAAAACGACCTTTGTAGTTGATGTTCTGCTCGGAATACTCAGCGCCAAATTGCAACTCGTGCGATAACGACATAGGGTAAATGAATTGTGAGCGCACGCCGTAGCGATTGCTCTTAGCGTCGATGAAATTACCCTGACCGATGCTGAACTCGAAGCTTTCTTCGAGCTGAGATACGCCGGTTTTCATACTCAGGCCTGAAGAAAAGAAGCGCTCATAAACAATCCCCTGACTATTAAAATACTGCTCTGCTTCGAGCCCACCACTGAGTGCAGGGTCTTGTTGTACAAAGTCGGAGTCTTCAGGGAAATCAAAGCCCGCTTTATCTCTGGCGCCAATGGCCTGAAAGCGCAGCGCAGAGACTGAGTCCGGACGGTATTCCCACGCCCCCTGATAATCGTAGAACTCAGGCACGGTAGTAAACTGAAAATCTTCGTCGTCGACCAGATTTTCGAGGTAATACTGAAACAGGCTCATGCGGGCACTCAGGAAGGCGGCGTTAGATTCGTTGACCGGAACATCAAACAAAACCCCAGCACGCAATAAACTGAGGTCAACGATGGTTTGTTGATCATCAAAATAAGGTGAGCGAGAGTCGGCTGTGATAACAGCCCCCGTGGCGTTGTTAAACTCCGGGCCGAAGGCCGCAGGGTAAAGCTCAAAACCGTCAACCAATGCATCGTTGATAATACTGGAGCCATCGTTATGAAACAGATAGCCCACGGGCAGAAAATCGAGGTAGTAGGCATTATCATCGGGTGATGAGCCACGCACCGCGGGGGCGGCTTCACGACCATTGCCAAAGACGACTCCGGGAAGCGCTTCCAATGCTCGCAATGGATCATTGCCTGCGCCCGGAATTTTCAGCAGCTTTTCTGTCGTGGGGCGGGGAGACTCGACTTCTTCTCCGGTTGTCGTCACTTTATCCAACGTGACTTCTGCATGAAGCTGTACGGCCTGAGAGCTGAGAACAGTGATCAGCACAACTGCAAACGGACGCATCTTACTTTCCTTTAAATCGTCGTTTAATCCGGGTAAGTGTATCGGATTTCAGCCTTGATGCCTTCGCCGTCCTTATTTCTGATATTCGTAAGGCCCCGATAGGTCAGTAGTCGCTGAGTTTCTTCGTCGTAGGTCAGCTTAACCGGGTCAAGAAGCCAGGACAGAAGTCGTGAGCTTAAACGCATTTCGACGGTCAGCTTTCCATCCTCCCGTTCCAGAGGAATCAGGCGAAAGTTCACCCACTCCAGCCGCGAAGGCACAGCAAATGAAAACCGGACGGTTTCTTCATCTAGCAGCTTCGGCCAGACAGAACGCACGAACTCATCAAAGCCTGCATCAATCACCGGCGTGTAGTCCGGTTTTCCTAGCGTTCCTTTGTCCGATTCCTCAGGTTCGCTGTAGCTGACACGCCACTTACCATCGTCATAGGTAACCTCCTCAGAATAACCATAACGTGTGTCAGTGAGATTAAAATCAGGCGTGGCCGTGTTATCACTGTACTGATTCTGCTTTTTTGCGAATTCTTCGGTATCCGATGTCTGGTAGCGAGTCTCGCGAGTGAGGGGCTTGCCGTCCTTAAGTGTTAAACGATGATACTCGGTATACAAGAGTTCGCCGCCCTCCATGCTAAAGGCATCTCCACGATATGAAAGAACCGATTCTTCGGCAATGAGCGTGCTTGATACAAGAATGAGTAAGACAGTCGTAAAATACTTAATCACGGCTTTTCTCTCTCTGTAGGCGATGAAAATGTAGGAATGATATTGGATGAGTGAGCGAAGTATGCGGCCAGCATCAGCCCTCCCCACGACGCTGAAATAATCCATAGGGCATCCGGGCCTAAGGTAAGGGCTCCGAATTTCTGACCAGCGTAGTAACTGACCGGCGCAGAGATAGCAGCCAGAGGAACGATCAGCCAGGCCCTTGAAAATATCGTATGTAATGAATGTAACAGCGTTGCTGAAAAGGCGAGCCATAAGAGTGCGAGCCAGGCCGGGATCACCGGCATGGTGTAGTTATCGAAGCTGAACACGCCAAGCTGATACCAGAGTGTGTCTAGCGCAATCCCGCTGAGACTGAGTACCGATATAAACAGCCATTCTTCTTTTGTTGCGACTTTTCGGTGCCAGATCATAAATGCCAGAACAGCGGGGAGGGCCCACAAGCTTCCTCCTAGCACGCAGGCAAACCAGCAAAGCTGGAATGCAACCGCATTAATAACCTTCAGCTGCGTTGCAGACATCAGAGATTACCAAGCACCGGTTCACTGCGATTCAGTGGTTTCGCGAACATCAGGTGAACATCACCAATAACCCGCTCAGCAAATCCACCCTCGCAGTAGGCGAAGTAGAAATCCCATAGGCGGATGAAGTCTTCGCCGTAACCTTTTTCCATGATGTCTTTCTTATTTGCAAGAAAGCGCTTCCGCCATGCATCCAGAGTACGAGCGTAATGTGGGGTAATATCTTCCATGTGCGACATTTTCATATCAGTGCATTGGGTAAACGAATTCTGGATGGCCGTGACGCACGGAATAAAACTGCCCGGAAAAATGTAACGTTTAATAAAATCGACGTCTTTTTTAGCTTGTTCGTACCGTTGATCTTCAATGGTGATCGCTTGTATCAGGGCGATACCTTCTGGCTTCAGCAGGCGGCTGATTGTTGCCGTGTAGGTGTCTAAATATTCCCAACCAACCGCTTCAATCATTTCGATAGAGACAAGCTTGTCGTATTCACCTTCGAGCGCGCGATAATCTTTTTTGAGAAGGGTGATCTTGTCTTCAAGGCCTTCGGCTTTGACCTTCTCTTCAGCCCAGGCGTACTGCTGTTCAGAAATCGTAGTCGTGGTTACCTTGCAACCGTAATGCTTGGCCGCGTGGATGGCCATGCTTCCCCAGCCTGTGCCTATTTCAACAAGGTGATCAGTCGGCTGCAGGTCTAGTTTCTTACAAATACGATCAAGCTTATAAACAGATGCTTCTTCCATGGTCGCATCTTCACTCGGAAATATACCGCTGGAATACATCATGGAGGGATCGAGGAAGAGTTCGAACATATCGTTGCCCAGATCATAATGTGCAGCGATATTACGTCGTGAGCCTTTTTCTGTATTGCGGTTCAGAGAATGAAGCCATTTCAGGGCGAACTTGCCTAGGTTTGCAAGGCCGCTGTCTATCTGGTCCACGACATCCTTATTTCGCGACAGGATTCTGATCAACATAGGCAGATCAGAGCAGGTCCAATCTCCTGTCATGTAGGATTCACCAGCGCCTACGCTGCCGTTCAGGGCAATACTTCGATACGCCTCGCTGTCCAGAATTTCAATACGTGAATGCATATCAGATCCGGCTTTGCCGAACTGCAATGTGTTATCACCCTCGACAATTTCCAGAGAACCTGTGTGAAGTTTTTCGAGTGTATCGATCAGGCCGTTGCGGCAGAACCGATCCATCCAAGGCATATTTTCGGCAGTGACTGTCAGTGTTTTCATAGGTGCTCCTGTCGTGGGGCGATAGATTTTTTGTGGTCCTGCTCGGGATCATTTTCAGGATGATCATAAAAAGGGCTTTTCTTCAGCCAGAGGCGTAAGGCATTGCTGTAGATTCCCCAGACAACCTTCATCGTCATCAGAGGGTACTGCAGTAAAATTCTGCGCATCATCGTCGAAGTCATGGGATGTCGATTCATGGTCATGGTCGCATCGAAGTCGAGCCTGCCTTTATTCATCGTTTGCATGTGAATCAGGCACTCATCTGTTACTTCTGGCATGCTCCAGATGTAGGTCATATCAAGCGGATTGAATGGCGACACATGAAACACTTTATTAAAGCGATAACGGTGGCGTTGATGTCCGTCAGCATGCTGCTGAGTATGTTCTGGCGTGATTCCGCGCTGATGGTCGGTGTTAGCTGTGTGCCTGGCCTGATTCGCTGTCGCTTGCCGACTCAGAAGGGTGTAGTGAAATTTTTCATCCCACGGTGTGTTGGTGATCTCAGAGAGAATCCCGAGGTGTTGGCCATCAGCATCGTATGCGTAATAGAACGTGACCGGGTTGATCAGATATCCGAAGTAACGCAGGTTGGTCATCATACAGATCTGGTCAGGTACTAAACCCGTTTCCCGGCGGAATGCTTCGCAGACATGCAGTTTAAGATTCTCCGCGGTTGAAGAAAGCGGTAGCCCTGCAAGTGCAAAGTAATCTTCTCGGCGAAAGCGTGCGAGAGAAAAGATCGATTGCCCCCAGAGTGCCGAGCGGCGCAGAACATCATTGGCTTCGTCCAGGTTCAGCCAAACCATAAAGGCGCTGTAACTCAGTGCATGCTGAACCGGATGAAAACGACGATGGCGAACGGTGCCTGTGAATATTGCACTCTGGGTTGCACTCATGGCAGGGGCACCCCTAAGGCTTCAGTGACGCGTAAAGCACTGCGGACACCGTCTTCGTGGAAGCCATTAAACCAATAGGCACCACAAAAATGAGAGTGGTTTTTACCACTAATTTCGCTGTGTCTCTGTTGTGCAGCCATACCCTCCAGAGTGAATACCGGATGCGCGTAACGGAACTGTCGGATAATTTTATCCGGATTAATGGCTTCGGTTTTATTCAAGGTGACGCAGAAATCGACCGGTGCATCGTCGAAATTCTGTAGGCGGTTCATGTAGTAGGTTACCGCAACTGAATCCTGACTTTGTTCACCGATATGGTAGTTCCAGGCCGCCCACGCCAATCGTCTCTGAGGCAGGATTTTGTGATCGGTGTGCAGAACCACATCATTCATTTTGTAAGGAATAGCACCCAGGATATTTTTTTCGTCGTCGGTCGCATCTTTCAACATCCCCAGCGCCTGATCACTGTGGCAGGCAAAAATCACTTCATCAAAGTGCTCATGCCCCCGGTGACTGCTGACGATGACACCATCCTTGGAGCGACTGACCCCGTCAATGGGTGTATTCAGATGCACCTGATCCTGAGGCAGGTCTTCGAGTATTCGTGCAACGTAGCTGCGTGAACCGTTGGAAATGACTCGCCATTGAGGGCGCTCATCAACACTGAGCATGCCATGATTGTTAAAGAAGCGAAGGAAGAAATAGACCGGAAACTGCATCATCATCTCTTCACTGGCTGACCAGACCGCGGCTCCCATAGGAATGATGTATTTTGTTCTGAAGGCTTCGCCATATCCTTTTCGCTGAAGGTAGCTGCCGAGGGTTTCAGTCTGATCAACACTGTCGTTGGCCAGTTCTTCGCGAGTTTCCTTATTGAACTTAAGGATGTCGCGGATCATGCCCCAGAATGCAGGCTTGAATATGTTCCGGCGCTGCGCAAAGAGTGTATTCAGTGTGTGTCCGTTGTACTCCAGACCAGACTGTTCACACTTCACGCTGAAGCTCATGTCAGACTCTTCACTTTTTACACCGAGTAAATCCATCAGGCGGATAAAATTCGGATAGGTCCAGTCGTTGTATACGATAAACCCTGTATTTACCGGCCAGGTGGTACCGTTCACCTCAACATCTGTGGTCTGCGTGTGGCCACCGGCATAGTCATTTGCCTCGAAGAGGGAGACATCGTACTTTTCTCTCAATAGCCACGCACAGGTAAGTCCTGCGACTCCTGAGCCAATAATCGCGACGCGTTTTTTCATGAATCTGATTCCTGTTTTTGCAGCGCTTCGTCAGTGCGTGACATCTGAGCGGTAATCCGGTGACGTAAGAAAGCAGGCAGTTGCCCGATAAACCAGAGAATACGGGTGAAGCCTTTGGGGAAATGAATATGCCATTGACGTTTCTCGACGCCTTTAACAATCTCTTCCGCCGCTCGTGCAGCACTGATGCGCATCGGCATCGGGAAGTCATTTACGTCTGTCAGTGGTGTTTTCACAAATCCGGGACTCACCAGAGACACGTCGATATCCATGCTTTTGAGGTCGGCTTTCATACTCTCAAGAAAATGAGCCACTGCCGCTTTGCTCGCGCCATAGGCCTGCGCCCGCGGCATCGCCAGCATTGAAACACTGCTGCCAACCCCGACCAGGTAACCGCGCTGACTCTTCTGCAACAAGGGTAGAGCTGCCGCTGTGGTATTGACCAGGCCCATCACGTTGGTTTCAAAAACCCGGCGAAACAGTGCCGTATCAAAATCAGTAACGTCGACGTACTCGCAGGTACCCGCGTTCGCAATCAAGGTGTCCAGATACCCGTACTTTTGATGAATGACCGAGGCCGCTTCCCCGAGGCTTTTCTCATCAGTAATGTCTGCGGTAATCACAGTCACGTTGGCGTGTCGTTCGGCCAATGGACGCAGTTTCTCTTCTGAGCGGGCGCTGATGAAAAGTGCTTTGCATCGCGGTGCAAGTTCGTCCGTCAGCGCTTCGCCGATCCCGGATGATGCTCCGGTGAGCCAGACAATCTGCTCACTGAGTGGGAGGGCCTGAGTCATGCCATTCGCTCCTTCAATTTGTGAATAAGCCAGCCAATGACTGGGAGGTGTTCGTAGAGGAGGCTACCTGCGTCGAAGATGTCCTGGTGCTGAACGACCAGATTATTTTCCCAGCGCAGAAGAGTGACTCCGTCCACCTTAATGTCGTGCTTACCGGCCTTTAATCGCGGATGGCGATAGCGCATGGTCCAGTGAACAGAACCGGTATCCGATTCAACCCAGGCGTTGTGAAACTGGAAGTCGATATAGGTGATATTTTCGTACAGCCCCTCGAAATATTTCTCGAGTGCATCCATGCCGGTTATCCGGTGCATAGGATCACTGAACGCGATATCCGGGTGGTATACCTGTTCCAGGCAGCGTCTTAATTTTTCAGTGCCTGCTGTTTCTGGGCTGAGTGTGTGATAGAGCTTGTAGAAGGCTCCTATTCTCGGGTCATTTGTCTGCTCTGTATTCGCCGGATCACTCGTTGTGCGTGCGTTGTCCATTACGCCCCTCCTTCAGAACATGAGCAGGCACAGGGTTCAGACTGTGTACGATTCCGACCCAGCTCATGGCTTTGAGTATCATGTAGGTAATATCGATCTCCCACCAATAGAACCCCTGTCGCGCAGACACGGCCCAGCGGTGGTGGTTGTTGTGCCAGCCCTCGCCGAGCGTCAGCAATGCGAGTACACCATTGTTACGGCTGTCGTCTTTCGTTTTAAAACGACGCGAGCCCCAGATATGACCGAGCGAATTAATAGTCACCGTGGAGTGAAAGAGAATGACGGTTGAAATAACGAATCCCCAGACCACCATCTGAGCGCCATTGGTATTCAGGCCCGGTGCGAAAGCCGCCATGATTTCGCCTGCAACAAACAGAATGAGTATCAGCAGTAGGGGGGCGAAGCTGTCGTAGCGATCCAGGAATTTAAGCTCCGGAAAGCGTGCAAAGTCTTTTATACGGTGCAGCTGAGTTTTGAAACTGGCATCGCAGGTGAACCAGCCCATGTGGCTCCACCAGAAGCCACGTTGTACGGGTGAGTGCAGATCCTGTTCGGTATCAGCGTGCTGGTGGTGAGCACGATGATGAGCAGCCCACCAGAGAGGCCCCCGCTGCGCTGACATATTCCCCAACAGAGCAAATATAAATTGCCAGAAACGGTTGGTTTTGTAGCTGCGATGCGCGAAGTAACGGTGGTAGAACGCCGTAATCGCAAACATCCTCAGCCAGAAAAGTCCGAGGCAGGTTGCCAGTGCGACCGTGCTCACTCCCGTCCAGAGTGCTGCAAAGCACGCCAGGTGAAGTAACAGAAACGGAATCACCCGCACCCAGTTGAATTGAGTACTGGTCATTTCTGCTTCATTGCCAGCGTAAGAGTCGAACCAGCGGGCGATGTTCAGTAACCAGGATTTTTTACGAATGCTCGTCATACCTGTTCTCACTGGGCGTTTGCCTCAGTTCTCCATGCTTTTGAATGTATCCAGCGCACGTTGCCGCGCCGCTTTATGATCTACGATTGCCTCAGGATAACCACAGGCTTTTCGGGCCTTGTCATCCGGAAAGTGCCGGGCTTTCGGCGACAGGCCGTTCAGCTCTGGCAGGTAACGAGCAATAAAGTGCCCTTGCTCATCAAACCGTTCAGATTGCGTCACCGGATTGAATATCCGGAAGTAAGGCGCTCCGTCTGCTCCAGTAGACGCACTCCACTGCCAACCCCCATTGTTCGATGCAAGGTCGGCATCCACCAGGTGTTGGCTGAAAAACTTCTCTCCCTTATGCCAGTCGATCAGCAGGTGTTTGGTAAGGAACATGGCCGTCACCATACGCAATCGATTGTGCATCCAGCCCTGGTCTACCAGTTGCTTCATCGCTGCATCAACGATGGGGTAGCCCGTTTCTCCTTTGCACCAACGCTCGAAGTCGCTGGCGCTGTCGCGCCATGGCACATTCTCATAATCCGAGCGGAATGCCCGGTGCTTGCATAGTTCAGGATAGGCCACAATCAGGTGGCGGTAGAATTCGCGCCAGACGAGTTCATTAATCCAACTATCGAGGCCATTCTCTCCGCCACTGAGTAAACATCCGTTTCGTTGCCAGGCGGTGTAAATACACTGGCGTGGCGATAGCACGCCCAGTGCGAGATAAAATGAAAGCCGGCTCGTCGCATCCAACTCTGGAAGATCACGCTGCTCGTGGTACTGCAGACCGTCTTTATCCAGAAATTCTTTTAGCTGCTCGTGAGCAGTGTCTTCACTTGGGTCCCAGAGGGCGTCCTCGGTGAACTCGGGGGACCAGCTGTTATCTGCCCAGTGGTCGCGGATGTCGTGGGAGATAGTGTGCATATCCTGCTGCCCAGGGGCTGAAGACGGTGCGTTGATGTAGTCTTTCTGCAGACGTAACCACGCCTTACGGAAGGGCGAGTAGACCCGGTAAGGGTCGCCATTCTGAGTTTTCAGATCACCCGGCGGGACAATGCACTGGTCGTGAAACTTATTGATCTGGATAGCGTTGTCCTTAGACCACTGGCACAGCTCAATATCACGATGACGCTCGTTGACTTCGTATTCGAGGTTGTAATTCAGCTCAGAGATATCATAGGTCTCGATGAGGTGCTGAAGAGCCTCTTTGGCTTCGGTAAATGTATCCTTCTTCAGAATGAGAAGGGGTATGCCCAACTCATCAAGTGACTGCTGCAGGTTGCAGGCGGCCTGCTTCATCAGATTGATTCTGCGTTCACCAAGGTCATGCTGCTGCCATTGCGCTTCAGTAACGAAGTAGATGGCCAGCGTTGCCTCCTCATCATCCCGGCGGCTGTGCATCAGTGCCGGATTATCGAGTACCCGCAAGTCAGTTCTGAACCACATGAGGCGTGTCATGAGCGGCCTCCTGCGTGTTGTATAAATGTCTGTATCTGCTTACTCATGGGTTGTTGCAGTGCCTGTGCTTCATCAATGTCATCGGGAATGTCGCCCGAAAAGTAAACGGGTATGCGGCATTTCTCCGACAGACTCTGCCACAGCACCTGTTCGTCATGACCTGTCGGGTGAACGTGTGCCCAGACCCAGGAAAAATCCAGCATGTCTGACACTATACGAACGTCATCCGGATTCAGATGCACTCCGAAGTATTCCAGTCGGAATCCGGCTGCTCCGAGTGCGTAAGAGGCTGCCAGAAGATGAAGTTCAGCCTGTTCGTGATTGGTACACATCAGTAAACCGGGTCCTTCCGCATGCTTCTGCTGGAGTTGTATGAGTTGTGAGAGCTTGCGCTGCAGTAAGTGGGTATACGCGTTCAGAATCAGAGTGTCGCTGCTGGCTTGGCGTAGCTCCGTAATAACGGGCAACAGGCAACGTTCGTAATAAACAGCCATGGGGTAGCTGGCGAGACCATTACTCCATTCATCGTCGAGGGCACGTGAGTTCAGGTCACGCGCAGAGGCCAATTGGCGGCTTATGAGGTCTTCCCATTCATCCGAAGGCGATGATGGATTCGCAGGTGGCTCATTCAATAGCAGCTTTACTTGCCGTATCGGGTAGCCCTGATCCAGCCAGTACAGAATCGACTTAACTTGAGTGACGTGTTCGTCGGTGTAATACCGATGCCCTTTGGCAGTGCGCAATGGTTGAATAATGCCGTAGCGGCGTTCCCACGCTCTGAGCGTGACCGGGTTCACCCCGGTCAGGCGCGCAAATTCTCGTATCGGGTAGCCGACGCACTCTGCCATATTCACAGCGTATTCCTCAGCCCCAGCTCATATGGGTGGGGGTTCAGGTAAACCTGCTGTCGTGCATACGCATTCGCTTCCTGATGGTGGTTCAGGTGGTGTTTAAGCAGGGTCAGCGGAACGACGAGCGGAATAATGCCCCGACGATATTCCAGAATAATCCGCGCCAGCTCTTCTTTGTCTGCGGGACTGATTAAATTTTTAAGGTACCCCTGCAGGTGCATCAGAGTATTGGTATGTGTCTTGCGGCTGGCAGGCTTGGCCAGTGCTGTCATAAGAAGTGCGAAGTACTCGCTGGCAATACCATTGATATCCCCTGAAAGATCGCTGAGCAGACGCCCAGTCTCTTTATAGTGCACGGTGCTGTGCGCCATGATCAGGTACTTGTAGCGAGAGTGAAAGTCGATCAGGCGGGCCGGTGTCACAGTGGTTTGAGTAAAAAGCTGCCAATCGCGATAGGTAAACACCCGAACCATAAAGTTCTCTCGCAGTGCTGCATCATTTAACCGACCGGCTTCTTCAATGGGTAGGAGCGGGTTCAGGCGCGCAAATTCACTGGCGAAAATACCTGAGGCTTTCCCTTCAGGGTGACCATTTTTGAGGTAGCGCTTTACACCGAAAACGCCACAGCTGGGGCTTTTCTGCATAAAGATAAATCCACAGAGATCCTGATTGAGAGCGCTGACTTTGACCGCCTCAGACCTGAGATCATCTGTTACATCTATATCAGGTGAATCGACGCCTACAGCGCGCACGCTTTCATCCGAGGGGGATTCGCTGACCAGGCGGATAGGTTCACGGGGGGTGCCCATCCCAATGGCCACTTCCGGGCACATGGGGCGTAGGTTGAAATAGTCGCTGAGGACATCCGTGCAGAAGCGGGAGCGCTTGTGGCTGCCATTGAACCGGACGGCCTGGCCTGTGAGACAGGCACTGATGCCTACAGGGATTTTGTTGTCAGATGAATAAACCATGTACAACTCCTGAGGGTTATTTGTATAAGTTCATTCTGCGACGGGTATCTTGTACAAGTCAATAAAAATTGTACAAGAAATCCCATTTTTGTATAACTTAATGCTTGCCGATGAAGTCAGCGCCCTGAATTGACCTGCCGTATCACGATATTGCGCAGGGCATCAGTGACTTCAGGCTCAAGCCCGACCGGAGGATGTAACTCAATAGTCACCTCGTGTCCTTGTTCTGCGAGGGTGACCTGCAAGGCGTCAAGTTGACCGGGTACGTCTTTGCGCAGATGGCGTCCAGCGGCAAAGAACAAAGGCATAATATCAATGTGGTTGAAGCCTTCTTCGGCGAGTTTGATGATCTGCCCTTCCATCGAGGGCTCAGCAAGCTCCATGTAAGAGAGCTCGACCCGTTCACCTTCGAGCCCCTTTCGTATGTTCGTCAAAAGGTTTGAGAACGGCGCAAGCCAGTTAGCATCGCTGCTGCCGTGAGCGAGCAACAGGGTGGCTGTCTTTGAGTCAGTCATGGTGGGTTCCTGTGAGAATGTTGGCGGCGGCGCGACCACTCAGCCATGCCCCTTCTATTGAGGGCTTGAGGCACCAGTCGCCGCACAAAGTCAGATTATGAGCTTCGTCACGCAGAGCGCCAAGCCCCGACGAGTTAGCAGGTAGCGAGTAGAGCCAACGATGCAGCCAGATATCGGAGGCCGCTACAGTGCAGCCTGTCGCGATAGCGAACGCTTCTTCAAGCTCCTGTTGAACCTGCTCTCGCGGTGCATCTTTTTTGCGTTCACTCCACTCATGGTTTGCCTGAATGACCCAGGCCTCGCGTGCGTCGCGGCCGGGTTTACTGTTGTTTCTGGCTATCCATGAAATCGGTCCGGACTTAACGAACGCAGCGTCAAAGGCGCATTCGAGAGAGTTCTCGAAGCCAAGTAACAGAGTCCAGCACGGCAACATATGAACGCCGCTGACTTGTTCGTTAAGTTGTGACTCTGCTGGCAATAAAGGCAGTGCCTGTTGTGGCGGTGTGTTGATAATGAGTTCATCGAATGGTCCGAACTCAGTGCCATCTTCGTCAGTCAGTGACCATGTACCGGAATCGCTATTGAATTGCGTTTCAACGATGCGGGTCTGGGTAATGAAATCGTCGGCCGCCTCCAGCAGTTTACGGCTCAGGCCCGTCATCCGTGGCATGCCTACATAGCGGTCTATATCGTCAGGTGAAGCGGTTCTTTGTGTCCCGTTAATTGCCCACGGTGTGACATCCCAATGGGCGACCCACCCATCCGCTTCCCACATCTTTAGCTGCGTTCTGAACTCGTCGGTGTGGGCGCGCATGAATTGGGCTCCCATATCCCAGCTGGATGCTCCGGATTTCTTACTGGAAAGACGCCCGCCTGAGCCTCTCGATTTATCGAAAACAGTGACGGAGCAGCCATGTTTACTGAGTGTTTGAAGTGCGGTCAGTCCAGCGACTCCGGCGCCTATGATGGCGATCTTTTTCATAACTCTGATCCCGGGTGGCTCATATAATCTGCGATCTTGAAGTTATAACCCGGACGCTTCTTACTTGTACAAGTGCGGTGGGGTTAAGTACCTGAGTATTGTGGCGGTATTTTATCGGTTGTACAAATTTATTCTCTTGTGTATAACTAACGTATAACTATTGATTATTGAGGAAATATCATGACTTATCGTGCTCCACTCCGTGAAATGCAGTTCGTGCTCTACGAAGTACTGAACGGCGACACTGTTTTGCCAGAGCTTCCGGGCTGCGAGGATGCAACGCGAGAAATTATGGATGCGATGCTGACTGAGGGCGCCAAGCTGGCTGAGAACGTGTTGGCCCCACTTAATACGTCAGGCGACCGTGAAGGTTGCCACTACGATACCGAAACCAAATCGGTCAAAACGCCCGAAGGATTCCCGGACGCCTACCGTCAGTTTGCTGAAGCCGGATGGACGGCGCTGGCTGGGCCTGTTGAGTACGGTGGCCAAGGGTTGCCCCACACATTGAATACCCTTGCCGAAGAAATGGTTTGCTCCGCCAACCTGTCTCTGGGTATGTACCCGGGGCTGACGCACGGCGCCGTGAACGCTCTGACCAGCTATGGTTCCGACGAGCTGAAAGAGAAGTATCTGCCAAAGCTGATCAGTGGTGAGTGGTCGGGCACCATGTGTCTGACAGAGCCTCAGTGCGGTACGGATCTGGGCCTTATTCGCACGAAAGCAGAGCCCCAGGCGGACGGATCGTACGCTATTACTGGTAACAAGATCTGGATCACCGGTGGTGAACACGATCTCGTGGATAACATTGTGCACCTTGTACTGGCTAAACTGCCGGACGCTCCGGGTGGTTCAAAAGGTATTTCTTTGTTCCTTGTCCCCAAATTTCTGGATGACGGCTCGCGCAACCCAGCATTCTGCGGTGGCCTTGAGCACAAGATGGGCATCAAAGCATCAGCCACGTGTGTCATGAACTTCGAAAACGCCAAAGGCTGGTTGATTGGCGAGCCGCACAAAGGTTTGCAGGCGATGTTTGTGATGATGAACAGTGCTCGCCTGATGGTGGGTCTGCAAGGCCTGGGCATTGCTGAGGCGGCATATCAGGTGTCTCGTGACTTTGCCAAAGAGCGTCTCCAGTCCCGTTCTCTGGCAGGCCCGCAGGCGCCTGAGAAAGCGGCTGATCCGATTATTGTTCACCCGGATGTACGTCGCATGCTGTTGCGCCAGAAAGCAACAATTGAGGGCGGTCGGGCGTTGGCTTACTTTACTTCGATGCAGCTTGATATCGCACACAAGGCGGCAACAGAAGAAGAGCGTCAGCAGGCAGACGACATGGTGCAGCTGTTAACGCCTATCGTGAAGGCATTCCTGACCGATGAAGGTTTCTTCTGCGCAAACGATGGTCTGCAGCTTATGGGCGGTTCTGGGTTCACTCAGGACTGGCCGGTAGAGCAATTCGTACGTGACTCGCGTATCACCCGCATTTATGAAGGCACCAACGGTATTCAGGCGCTCGACCTTGTGGGTCGTAAACTGGGTCATGCCGGCGGTCGTGCAGTAAAGAGTTTCTTCGCTATGCTGGACAGCTATATCAAGACCGAGGGCGGCGTGCCGTTCGGTGACGAGCTGAAAGCTGCAACCGGCCGTCTGCAGAAAGCGACGATGTGGTTGATGCAAAACGGTATGAGCGACCGCGAGCAGGCTGGTTCTGCGGCAACGCCGTATCTGCGTTTGTTTGCTCTGACGGCGATCGCTTATTTCTGGAGTCGTATGGTGGTGACGGCAGAACAGGCGTTGGCCGATGGTTCGACCGAAACCGACTTTTATGCAGCCAAGAAAGAGACAGCGGCTTTCTACATGCATAAACTTCTGCCACAAACACTGTCTCTGCTGGCCGAAATCGAAACGGGTAAAGACAGTCTGATGGGAATGACCGCCGATCAGTTCTGATGGGCGTACCCAATAAATCTGGTGGCCACTGCGGCCGGGAGGATAGAGCCATGAGCAAACACATCCTGATCACAGGCGGCACCGGATTTATCGGTTCAAAGCTGGTACCTCATTGGGGATCACTCGGGCACAGAATTACAGTTCTGACCCGTGATCCTGGCAGAGGAGCGAGGTTGCTCGGCAAGTCAGTGAAGTTCGTAAAAGACTTCGCTGAAGTGACGGATAAGGTCGACTGGGTGATCAATCTGGCGGGCGAGGGAATAGCCGATAAACGCTGGAGCGAGCCTCGTAAGGCCGAACTCAGGGCCAGTCGAGTGACCTTGACTGAAAGTCTTGTCCGCTGGGCGAAATCGACCGGCCAGCACTTCGAGTTAGTACTTACCGGTTCCGCGGTGGGGTACTACGGCAGCGTGGCGGGTTCTACCCCCTCGTTTAATGAATCATCCGCACCAGGTACGGGTTTTTCAGCCAGTCTGTGTATCGATTGGGAACAAGCGGCCGATCCTTTGCAGGAAATTTCTGAACGGATTGTCTGGTTGCGTACTGGTATTGTGCTCGGCCAGCACGGTGGCATGTTGAAGCGGATGTGGCTGCCATTCAGTCTGGGCTTAGGTGGCGTAATCGGGTCTGGTGATCAGATTATCTCATGGATTCACCGTGACGATTATATACGTGCATTAGACTTCATCACGGAGCATTCATTAAGCGGCGCGGTCAATATGACGGCTCCCTACCCAGCGATGAATCGTGAGTTTACGCGCACACTTGGCAGAGCCATAAATCGTCCAACCCTCTTTCCTATGCCTGCCTTTGCAGCTGGTATGGTGTTCGGTGAAATGTCAGAGCTGTTGCTTCAGGGTCAGAAAGTTCTACCCACGGCGCTCATGACCGCCGGATTTACTTTCCAGTACCCCAATTTAAGCCAGGCATTAGAGGTAATTGCGGCTGAGTGGTAATCTCAGCCGCGTAACGGGGTGTGAATCAGAACGGATAATTGACACCTGTCATAGGTAGCATTCCTACCTTAACTTTCCCATTTGTTCTCTTCATTCATGCTGAAAACACGGAAAAATGACACCCGGAAGTTTCGTGTAGTTTTCTGTTATCCGCGATGGAAAAGGCGCCCATCGCCAGCTAAACCTAAGACTGTACACAGACAGAACTGCTACAGGTAATAAGCATCATGAGCATCAGCCGTCAGACACTCGATCAGTACCTTTTTGAATTCGATCAGAGTTATCAGGTGAGTTACGTAAACTTTTCACGTGCATCGGATCTTGCAGATGCTCAGCTGATTCTCACATTAGAACGGGGTTGTGAACGTAAAACGTTCGCTTTTTCCCAACCGCATTTTAACGACGTCGACAAGAATCTTGTCGCCAGTAAGGGGCTTTATATCGCAGCGATTAAAAGCTCGCCTCTGGCGCCAAATCGGGTTGAAGTTGGCGACATCGACGGTGGGTTTGCCTACTTCACCGCGAAGAACGTAAAGAACATCACCCCAATGGCATGAAGCCGGGGTTAAGTTGGCCATGCCACAGCACCAGAAAGCAGCCTTCGGGCTGCTTTTTTTGTGTCTCTTACATTATTTTTTACACCGGCAACGCTCTGTCTCGTGAGATTATTGATAAAGTGACTTTTACGACTCAATAGACTGTTTTACCCTGTGTGCAGACACAGGAGATTCTGCATGACCGACGATATTTTTTATGCCGCCGCTTGGGGCGTACTTGCTCTGCTGGCGCTTTTTTTGGGCGGAATCCTGCTCGGAACACTCTGGTTTTTGTGGGCCTATGTGTCAGACCGACTCCAGACACAGCATACGGTACGGCGTAATTTCCCGGTCATTGGTCGCTTCCGTTACCTGTTTGAGCATCTGGGTGAATTTTTTCGCCAGTATTTCTTTGCCATGGACAGAGAAGAAATGCCGTTTAACCGGGCAGACCGGAGTTGGGTCTATCGCGCGGCTAAGAACCTGAGCACAACGGTTGCCTTTGGCTCAACGCGACGCCTTGATACCGCGGGCACCGTCATGTTTGTGAATAGCCCATTTCCATCGCTAAGCAAAGATCTGAGCGAGTCTCAGGTACTCACCATAGGCAAAAATTGTCGTACCCCCTACAGTACCAGCGCGTTGATCAATATTTCTGGCATGAGCTACGGCGCCTTGTCGAAGCCGGCTGTGCAGGCGCTCTCACGGGGAGCAGCAAAAGCGGGCTGTTGGATGAATACAGGAGAGGGCGGGTTGTCTCCTTACCATCTTGAGGGGGATTGCGACATAGTTTTTCAGATTGGAACGGCCAAGTACGGCGTTCGCAAAGAAGATGGCTCTCTCGATGATGAGAAACTGATCGAAATTGCGCACCGTCCGCAGGTGAAAATGTTTGAGATCAAACTAAGCCAGGGCGCTAAGCCCGGAAAAGGCGGCATATTACCGGGCGCCAAAGTGGGGGAGGAAATCGCCGCGATTCGTCATATTCCTGTTGGGGAAGACTCCATCAGCCCGAACGGCCAGCCCGAAGTCCGTTCGGTCAGCGACCTGCTCGATATGATCAACCACGTTCGTGATATCACCGGTAAACCCACTGGATTCAAAGTGGTACTGGGTGGGAATGACTGGATACGGGAGTTATGTCGTGAGATTCACCTGCGTGGCAAAGACAGTGCCCCGGACTTTATAACCTTAGACGGTGCAGAAGGCGGAACAGGCGCGGCGCCTCAATCGTTAATTGATTACATGGGGCTGCCACTGGCTCAGGCGCTGCCTATGCTGGTGGATACCCTCGACGAATTTGAATTACGCCCTCGAATTAAAGTCATTGCCTCCGGCAAACTGATCACGCCAGATCGGGTCGCTTGGGCGATTTGTGTCGGTGCAGATTTCGTAACGTCCGCACGCGGATTCATGTTCGCTCTGGGTTGCATTCAGGCGTTGCAGTGCAATAAGAATACCTGTCCGACCGGCATTACAACCCACGACCCCAGGTTGCAGCGGGGCCTGGTTCCGAAAGATAAGGCTGAGCGTGTTGCTCATTTTGCCAGTACCTTGGTCAAAGAAGTGGGCGTGATCGCTCACAGTTGCGGTGTAGAAGATCCGCGCCAGTTACAGCGACATCACGCCCGTATGGTGCAGCCAAATGGCGAGGCCCGACTCCTATCAGAGTTATACGGCAAAGAAGGTTTCCACCCGCCAACCGAAGGGGCTGCCGAGGCATCCTGAATCCCCTCTTTTCTCTGCGGCAGGGCAGGCCTGCCGCCGCTTTTCGCCTGCTTTGGCGTCGACTTCTGCCAGCTTCTAGCCTGACTTTCGTATAACTCGTATGGATACGGCATCTTTTATCTATAAGCTTTGACTTATACTTATAATAAAAAACTATACAGATTAGCTTTTCAGCGTTCGTTGTATCATAGGCACATATTCAGACAGTCAGGGCCACAAGCCCGGCTGTCGCTGCGCACACCCGCGCTAATCGGACAATATGATCTTCGCCTACTGGAGAAATCAAGATGGCAACGAATAAAGTAGATGCCCTGCTCGTAGGCAGTGGCGTAATGAGCACAACACTGGCGACATTACTGAAGAAACTGGATTCTTCGTTGAACATCCTGATGGTAGAACGTCTGGATCAGATTGCTGCAGAGAGCACCGACGGCTGGAACAATGCCGGTACCGGGCACGCGGGCTACTGCGAACTCAATTACACGCCGCAAGATGCCGATGGCCAGGTGGCCATTGAGCGAGCGCTCACGATCAATGCTAACTACGAGATTTCACAGCAGCTGTGGTCGTCTCTGGTTGAGTCTGGCGATCTGCCTTCTCCTGATCAATTCATTAATTCAACGCCACACATCAGTTTTGTCTGGGGGCAGAAAAACGTTGAATTCCTGCGTAAACGCTATGAAAAGCTGAAAGATCATCACCTCTTTGCAGATATTGAATACAGTGAAGATGCCGATACTCTCACTGAGTGGATGCCTCTCGTGATGGGTGAGCGCGCTGATGGAGAGCCTGTTGCGGCGACGCGTGTGGCTTACGGTGCCGACGTTGATTTTGGTTCTCTCACTCGCAACATGGTGGCCAGCCTTGAAAAGCAACATGGTTTTGATCTGCGTCTTGGCCATGAAGTGACCAACCTGAAAAAGAACGGTGGCAATAACTGGCACGTTACTATTAAGGATCGCAGCACTGGCAAGAAAGAAGCCATCACGGCAGGGTTTGTTTTCCTGGGTGCGGGTGGTGGAGCATTACCCTTGCTGCAGAAATCAGATATTCCGGAAAGCAAAGGTTACGGCGGCTTCCCGGTATCTGGTCAGTGGTTAGTCTGTCAGAACGAAGAAGTAATTAAGCAACATCACGCTAAGGTGTACGGTAAAGCAGCCATCGGAGCACCTCCGATGTCAGTGCCACACCTCGACACACGTATCATTAATGGCAAACCTGCACTGCTGTTTGGACCGTATGCGGGGTTCACAACGCAATTTCTTAAGGCAGGGTCACGTCTAGATCTGTTAAAATCCGTCAGCGCTAACAATCTGAAACCCATGATCGACGTAGGCCTGAATAACATGGATCTGACCCGCTATCTTATTAGCGAGGTGATGCAGTCACACAAAGACCGTGTTGCAACACTCCAACAATACCTGCCTTCTGCAAAAGCAGAGGACTGGACGCTGGCGCAAGCTGGTCAGCGCGTGCAGATTATTAAGAAGGATGAAAAGGGCCGCGGCAAGCTGGAGTTCGGTACCGAACTGGTGGCTGCCGAAGACGGTTCTCTGGCAGCGTTACTCGGTGCATCTCCGGGTGCATCAGTGGCGGCCAAGGCGATGATCGAAGTGTTAGAACGCTGTTTCCGTATGCGTATGGACGGTGGTTGGAAATCAAAACTGAAGGCTCTGGTGCCTTCTTACGGTGAATCTCTGGTAGATAATGCACATCTGCTGCAGGACGTTCGCCGTCATACTCTGACTACGCTGGGTTTGCAGGCCATTGCCGGCAATGAGACCTCAGAGGAAACTCACCACCAGGAACGACAGGAGCAACGCCGTTCCTTTGGCTGACAGAAGTTTCATGTAGTTAATTCCATATTTACAAAAAAGCCGCTTATGCAGTCAGTTACCTGACCGCAGGCGGCTCTTGTTTGTTTTAAAAACTTCAGACTTTAAATTTAAATTAACAGGAGTACTAACCATGCTGATTGGTGTACCTAAGGAAATTTATCCTGGGGAAGCCCGGGTTGCCATTATACCTTCGGGTATACAGGCGCTTCTGGACAAAGGCTTTGCCGTCGTTGTTCAGGAAGGTGCTGGTGATGGCGCACACTTTGGCGATGAAGAATATCGTGCGTGCGGTGCGAGTATTGCGCCGTCTGCAGAGTCTCTTTACGAGCAGGCGGATATTATTCTGAAAGTGCGCAACCCTCAGGAAGAAGAGCTGCCGCTGCTGAAAGAAAACAGCACGCTGATCTGCCTGATGGATGCCTGGTTTAATCTGCCCATGGTAGAAAAACTGGCAGCACAGAAAGTACGTTCTTTCGCTCTGGAATTTATTCCACGCACTACCCGTGCGCAGTCAATGGACGTACTCAGCTCTATGGGCGCGATCAGTGGTTACCGCTCTGTACTGACGGGCGCCATGGCCTTGCCTCAGTATTTCCCGATGCTGATGACTGCCGCAGGTACTATCCACCCGGCTAAAGTATTCATTATCGGCGCTGGTGTTGCCGGTCTGATGGCTATTTCTACTGCTCGTCGTTTGGGTGCTGTGGTAGAAGCGTACGATACCCGCGCAGAAGTGCGTGAGCAGGTTGAATCTCTGGGTGCTAAGTTCGTTGAATTTGATCTTGAGACCGAAGAAGGCAACAGCTCTGGTTACGCTAGCGAAAAATCAGAAGAATTTTATCGCAAGCAGCGTGAGCAGATGACTACTAAGATCTCTCAGGCAGATCTCGTCATCACCACCGCTGCTATCCCAGGTAAGCCATCTCCGCGTCTGATCACCAAAGACATGCTGCACTACATGAAAAAAGGTTCAGTGATTGTCGATCTGGCCGCAGAGCGCGGCGGTAACGTCGAAGGCACTGTCGCGAACGATAAAGTGTACCTCGATGGCGTGACTATCATCGGTTACACCGATCACCCAGGTCGTGTGCCTGTACATGCTTCCCAGCTTCTGACCAAAAACATTTCTACCTTCCTGCTGAATATGGCGGATGATGGTGAACTGTCTGTGGATATGGAAGACGATATTGTTGCGGCCACTCTGGTGACCGAAAACGGTGAAGTAAAACACGAAGGGCTCAGTGCTCAACTGGCTGGAAACGCGTAAGGAGTAGTCTTATGGAAATGTTTATCCTGAGCCTCACGATTTTTGTGCTGGCTGTATTCGTTGGTGTGGAAGTGATTAATAAAGTACCACCAACACTGCACACGCCACTGATGAGTGGCACTAACGCTATTTCGGGCATTGTTGTTGTGGGTGCCATCATCAGCTCTGGCGGCAGCGAGCACACCACCGTTCTGTCGACGGTTCTGGGTGTGGCAGCGATCGCGCTGGCGACCATTAATATTGTGGCGGGCTTTATGGTTACTGACCGCATGCTCAACATGTTTAAAAAGAAGTAAGGGGCGATTAATTCATGGAAACTGTAATTAACATCGGTTATCTGGTCGCCGCCGTACTCTTTATTCTCGGCATTAAAGGCATGACCAAGCCAAAGACAGCGGTTCGTGGTAACCAGATGTCTGCAACCGGTATGCTGGTGGCGATCATTGCTGCTCTGCTGGACCACAATGTCGTGAGCTACGAGTACATCATTATTGGTGTGCTGATTGGCGGTACGATTGGTGCGTTTATCGCCAAGAAAGTCGCAATGACTGACATGCCGGAGCTGGTTGCTGCTCTGAACGGTATTGGTGGCGGTGCATCCCTGCTGGTGGCGTCTGCTAACTATCTCGAAAGCCAGAAACTGGCTGAAATGGGTCAGTTCGTTCCTACCTACGATTGGTCAATCGCCGTTATTCTGTCGATCCTGATCGGTGCCGTGACTCTGACCGGTTCTTTTATTGCTGTTGGTAAACTGAAAGGAAAAATCGGTGATGCTAAGCAGGTTCGCCTGTTCAAGTGGATTGTAAAACTGAGCCTGGCTGCATTGTTGGCCGGTGCCGCGTACTTCGCTGCGGTTGATCCTGTTAACTCTGATCTGCTGATCGCTGGCCTGATTGTTCTGTGTCTGGTGTTGGGTATCTGTCTGGTGATGCCAATCGGTGGCGCAGATATGCCGGTGGTTGTTGCACTGTTGAACTCATACTCAGGTCTGGCTGGTGCTGCCGCAGGTTTCGTACTGGGTAACAATGGTCTGATTATTACTGGTTCTTTAGTAGGTGCGTCCGGCATCATCCTTACCAGCATTATGTGTAAAGCAATGAACCGCTCACTGACGAACGTACTGTTCGGTGGTTCTATGTCTGAAAGCTCAGGCGTAAGCCGTTCAGAAAATGATGCTTTCTACGAAGGTAAAGTGAAGTTCTCTTCTGCTGATGAGCTGGCGATGCTGCTTGATGGCGCTCAGAACGTCGTATTCGTACCGGGTTACGGTCTGGCCGTCGCTCAGGCGCAGCACGCAACACGTGAACTGGCGGGCATGCTGGAAAAACAGGGTGCGAAAGTTAAATACGCTATTCACCCGGTTGCCGGTCGTATGCCGGGTCACATGAACGTACTTCTGGCAGAAGCAGAAGTACCGTACGACCAGCTGGTAGAAATGGACGCGATCAACCCTGAATTCTCGCAGACTGATGTTGCGATTGTTCTCGGTGCGAACGACGTGGTTAACCCAGCGGCTGCAGAAGATCCGAATTCACCAATCTTCGGTATGCCAATTCTCGATGTGCACCATGCTAAGACTGTCGTTGTTGTTAAACGTGGTCTGTCACCTGGCTTTGCAGGTATTCCTAACGAACTCTTCATCCGTGATAACTCACTCATGGTGGCAGGCGATGCTAAGAAGGTTCTGCAGGATACAATTTCGGCGTTGAAGGACCTGTAAAGTTCGCTGTTTAAAACAACGTCATTTGGCCCGCACTGCGGGCCTTTTTTTTGCCTGAAGAATGTCGGTTGTTACTGCGTTTACGCGAGCCATGCTTCTCGCCAATAACCTGAGCGGTGGTAAAAAATTCAGAGTCACGAACAGACTTCAGGTCTGCCCGCGCTTGTCGGGTTGCCGCAGCGAAGTCGACCAGAGGAGTGGGGTAATCCTTACCAATAATGCAGTTTGATTTTTCCTGAAGTGAGCGTGGCATCAACCAGGGCTCGAATATCCACTGATCTGAGACATGCTCTAATTCGGGCACCCAACGACGCACAAACAACCCTTTGGCATCCAGCCTTTGCGCCTGCAGGATAGGGTTGTACATACGTGGAATATTAATCCCGGTAGTGCCTGCCTGCATCTGCACCTGCGGGTAATGAATACCCGGCTCGTAATCGGTAAACAGTGATGCCAGATAGCGCGATACAGGTTGCCAGGGCAGTGCGAGAGGATAAGACGCAATTGAAATAAGCATGGCGCGCATGCGGAAGTTAACCCAGCCGTTGGCAATTAAATAGCGCATAGAGGCGTCGACCATTGGCCAGCCCGTGTTGCCCGTTTTCCAGGCCTCGAACTTTGCCTCATCGAAGGGGCGGTTGAGTTGCTCTGTCAGAGGATGCAGATTGTGAATTTCCATATCCGGCTGATCTTCGAGCTTCTGAATAAAATGGCAGTGCCACCAGAGCCGGGATTCAAAGGCGGATAAACTGGCCTTCCAGCGTCCTTCTGCGGATCTGCGTCGGGTCCTGACGGCCTGAACCAGTTCGCGCATACCGATGCAGCCAAGTGCCAGATAGGGGCTCAAACGTGAACAGCCTGTTTCTGCGGTCAGCGGCGAACTGATTGAGCCGCGATAATATTCCCCACGTTGGTTCAGAAAGTCTGAGAGTACACTTAAACCAGCAGCCCGCCCTCCGTGTTGTGGGTTCGCCACGTCAGGCAGATGGCAGGAAACACGTTCTGGTAATTGTTCAGGCTTCAGAAAATCGTCATTTCTATTTACGGCCAGAAAATGAATGTGCTCAGGCTTTGGATATTGCGCCTGCGTCATCCATTGATTCCAATGAGATGCCCAGTTATCGCGACTACCATGAGGGCGTCGTACACCATTCTGTGGGTACTCTGTCCATGGAATATTTGATTTCTTCAGTAGCTTTTTCAGCTTCAGGTCACGTGAGTAGGTCCAGAGGTTCCCGGTCTCTTCGTGGCTATGAACACCTTGAATGGTCAGGCTTTCTGCGAGCTTATTAAAACGAAGCACCGCATCACCGCTCATACAGATAAGCTCGCCGCCAATTTTTTTCAGCTGTTTATTCAGATCGATCAATGCTTCTCGTGTGAAGGCCCACTGGCGCTGACTGGTGTCATCCAGTTGCCAGTAATCCGGCTCAAAAATATACAGAGCCAGAACAGTGCCTGATTGTGCGGCATGCCAGAGCGCTGCGTGATCCTCAAGTCGTAAGTCACGCTTAAACCAGACGATCTGGGTCATGATGTGAGATCGAAAGCAGGAACGGTGACGACGGGAGGGGGGAAAGACGCGAGCAGTTTTCTTCCAGCCTGATGATCGAGAATTTCCTGCAGACTATTCTCTTCAATTTCCGGGCACCAACGGCGGATATGGCTGAGTTCCGGATCATACTGCTGCAGCTGCTTGTTCAGGTTGAACTCACGAACCGGTCTTGGGTCATGACCCACACCTGCAAGGTAAGACCAATTACCGTAATTGCTGGCGACATCAAAATCGCACAGGTACATCTCAAACCACCGAGCCCCTAGGCGCCAGTCCAGCTTGAGTTGATGGATAAAATAGCTGGCCATGTTCTGACGTAGTCGGTTAGAAACAAATCCGGAATGTCTGAGTTCTCGCAGTCCTGCGTCAATCATAGGGACGCCAGTGCTGGCGTTGCACCAGGCCTGCCAATGGACGCTGTTTTCTGACGCCTCAATGCTTTTTCTCTGAATGCCAGAGCGTGCAAACAGGCGTTCACCATGTACACGCATAGACCAGTGGAAATACTCGCGCCAGAGTAGTTCGAACCTCAGCCAATAGGTATGTTCGTTTTCTCCATAGCTGGCCTCGTACTTCAGTATTTCGTGCCAGATGTATCGCGGTGACAGACACCCCCATGCCAGCCACGGACTGAAGTGACTACTGAACAGTTCGCCAGTCAGCGCATTCCGTGTTTCTTTGTAATGGGAGATGGCTTTTTCTTGCCATAGATAGCGGTTTAACCAGGCTTTTCCTGGTCTTTCTCCCCCCTGACAGCCAAGCGAAACAGCGTATTCGCTTTGCGGCCAACTGATGGATGCGCTGGTCCTCAGTGGTTGTTCATGAATCAGGAGACGTGTTGCTTCTTTACTTTCCGGAATAAAAAATTTATCTGGCCATTTCTCTACCGTTTTACGGAATTTAGAGAAAGACGCAGGAAAGTCGTTCAGTAGTGACTCTACTTGAGTTTGACTGAACAGTGTCTGACTCTCATAGGTCACCAGGTCGATGTCATAGTTTTTGATGGCTTCAAGCCATTGGCGTTCTTCAGGGGCCTGTGCATCGGCTGTCAGCAGTTTCATATCACCACAGAGTTCATCCCGCAGGCGCGTGATAATATCGACCGGGTGGCCGTGGTACATATGGAAGTTAATGGTCTGATCTTCAAGTTGTCGATGAAGGTCAATCAGTGAGGCGCGTAAAAAATGTGCTTTAGCGCTACCCAGCCTGCTCATGCCATCGTCGTCTGTCGTCAGCCAATGCTCAGGTAAGATATAAACAACGGCCAGCGGCGCACCGTCTTCAACGGCAAGCCGGAATCCCTCGTGGTCATGCAGACGCAGATCATTCCGCAGCCACAATACTTGGGTCGTCTTCTGCATCAGAACTCGTCCTCCACACTCGCGCTTGCGCACAGATTTGCAGCTGGCGCTGATTTGGCTGCACGCTTACAACGTTGCGAGCAATAGCGAACGTTGTCCCAGTCACGCGCCCATTTTCGCCGCCAGCAAAATGGTCGTTCACAATGAGCACAGTTCTTCTCTGGTAGGTTTGCTTTTTTATGTGCCATATCAGAGATTATCCAGGCGACTCAGAAGATCGTCGGCGCGGGCAATAATCCGATCCTTTTTGTCGTCTTTCATCTTATCGAGAGTCCGGTAAATCATTCCCATACGATGATTGTTTTTAAAGTCATCACGATGTCGGTCAATGAAATGCCAATAGAGGCTATTGAACGGGCAGCTGTCTTCTTCTATCTGGGTTTTGACCGAGTAGTGGCAGTGGGAGCAATAATCCGACATTTTATGAATGTAGTTGCCGGATGCAGCGTAGGGCTTACTGCCGAGGTAGCCACCGTCCGCATGCATGACCATTCCGAGGGTGTTAGGAAGTTCGACCCAGTCGTACGCATCGGCATACACCGCCAGATACCAGTCGCAGATTTCTTCGGGCTTAATGCCGGTCAGCAGGGCAAAATTTCCCGTGACCATTAAACGCTGAATATGATGCGCATAAGCATGATCAAACGTATTTTTAAAACAGTCCGACATGCAGGCCATTTTAGTGTTGCCATCCCAGTAATAGCGGGGCAGTGAGCGCTTGTTCTTTAAAGTATTCTGTTTCGCGTAGCGGGGCATGT
The DNA here is from genome assembly GCF_002377545.1 of Thalassolituus sp. UBA3500. Lineage (NCBI taxonomy): Bacteria > Pseudomonadati > Pseudomonadota > Gammaproteobacteria > Oceanospirillales > Oceanospirillaceae > Thalassolituus > Thalassolituus sp. UBA3500. The sequence goes on from NZ_DFQB01000032.1 coordinate 48,552, forward strand.
GTAGCCAGTAAATGCCTCGTACGTACTCGCGCCAGCCGATAATCTGGCGAATAAAACCTTCTACTGCATTAAGCGGAGCACGATCATCGTTCCAGGCACGTTGGGCGGCATCACATACTTGTTTTGCGGTCAGTAAGCCGCAGTTCAGGTAGGGTGATAGCAGGCTATGGAACAAGGCCTTTTCACCACGCACCATGGCATCCTGAAAATCACCAAAATTCGTCAGGCAATGCTGAATAAAAAAGCCCAGTGCGGTTGAGGCCTGTGCTTTTGTCGTCGCCCAATGAAAGTCTTCAAGGGAGCCGGGGTGATCGTCGAAGTTTTCTTCAACAAGTTTGATGACTTCCCGGTCGATATCATCGCGCTCAAATACCGGAGGGTTAGGGAAGGGGGTTTTTCCATCCCACTTTTTGCGGTTGTCCGCGTCGTAGTTCCATTGTCCGCCTTCGGGCTCGCCATCTTTCATCAGATAGCCGGTTTTACGGCGCATTTCCCGATAAAAGTATTCCATGCGTAATTGCTTACGGCCGTCTGCCCAGTCAGCAAACTCTTTGGTCGTCGCAATAAAACGATCGTCGCCATAGACCTCCACTGGAATATTCAGGGCCTTTGACCACTCGCGATCCATGGCATTCTGAAGTCGGTATTCACCACATTGAGTCAGAACCAGCCGTTCTGCTGAGTACTCTTTGGTGTAATGTGCCACCACATCAAACAGGGATTTGAAGTTTCCCTGTGAATTGTACTCGTAGTAATCGACCTGCCAGCCAGCATCTCTCAACTCCTGCGCGAAGTGACGCATGGCGCTGAACAGCAGGGCTATCTTCTGTTTGTGGTGTTTGACGTAGGTGGCTTCGTCGCGGACCTCGGCCATGATCAGGCGATCGACCTTCGGGTCGAGGACGCGAAGACTAGCGAGGTCATGAGTCAGTTGATCACCGAGAATCAGCCCGAGGCGCATAAGTTATACATTTCTACGTTTGAAAGTATAACTAATGTATAACTATATGGCTGGATTTGCCAGTGTGCGAGCCTGCCAACGCAGACTACCAGAGCTGTCTGTTGGTCAGATTGCGGTAAATTCCTGCTGCAGTGTGCCGATAAGCCAGTCCAGCGCGAGGTCGTCACCACGAAGGGACGATGTGATGATATCCACATCAAACGGAGGAATCGGCAAAGGCAGAGGGGCAAGCTTGATGGGCAGCAGGCCAGAATACTGATCTGCCATACGCTTGGGCAGTACAACCACCATATCGTTGCCTATGATCAGGTGGGTAGCGCCCAGGTAATTTGGGGTCACAAGGACGATGTCACGCTCAAGATTATTATCGTCGAGCCACATATCAACAACGCCACGGTGCTGTCCGCCGGATACCCAAATATGGCGCAGGGCAAGAAACTGGTCGAGATCAAGCCCAGTGGTCAGATCGAGCTGTTGTGGGTCGTAAGCGACGACCAGGTTCTCTTTCAGAAATGGCGTGCGACGGATACGGGGCGGCAGTTCGCCAAAACGCCCGATACAGAGATCGAGGTTGCCATCCTCCAGTGCTTTCGTAGGCGTATCTGGTGGCAGGTCAAGGATGTCGAATTCGATGCCGGGTGCTGTTGTGCGCATGTAAGCCAATAAACGTGGCATCAGCGCCAGTTCGGCGTAGTCTGTAGTGGCGATACGGAAACGTCTGCGGCTGGATTGAGGGTCAAATTGATGACCTCCCGACAGAGTGGTCTCAATCTGTTGAATGGCCTGACGTATAGGTGCTTCCAGTGACAATGCCAACGCGGTCGGCTGCATGCCTTGTGCCGTACGGATGAGCAACTGGTCATCAAGCAGGCTGCGCAGACGGTTGAGAGCGTTGCTGATGGCCGGTTGGCTCAGAGCCAGCTGGTCGGCGACCCGCGACACATTGCGTTCGCGCATAAGTGCGTCGAAGATGACCAGCAGGTTCAGGTCAAAGTTGCGGATATTCATCATCACAATAAGCTATATCACTATGTTTAATTTCATGTGCTTCTTCAATCTTGGTCAGAATGAGCCGAGAAACTGATCGAACAAGCATAACAACTTAATAGTAACCCGGATAACACACGGGACAGGCAAGGTATATGACTCAAGCAAACCTCCCTTCAAACGTAAACGACATTCAACAGGTTGCAGTGATTGGCGCCGGTACCATGGGGCGCGGCATCGCTATTTCTTTTGCTAATGCGGGTATCAATGTCACTCTGCTTGATCTGAATGAAGAGGTTCGTTCACAAGCCATGAGTTACATCGAAGGCATCTATGCCGGGATGGTGAAGCGTGAACGCATCACGCAGGCTCAGGCGGATGAGCGCCTGGCTTGTTTCAGTCTGAGTGGCGATTACGCTGAAATTGCAGACGTTCAGCTGGCGATTGAAGCCGTATACGAAAACATCGACCTCAAAAAGACGATCTTCAAGCAATTGGATGAGACGCTGAACGCGAACGCCATCCTGGCGACCAACACGTCATACCTCGATGTTGATGCGATTGCCGCGGCAACCTCTCGCCCAGAGCAGGTGCTCGGTTTACATTTCTTCAGCCCGGCGCACATCATGAAGCTACTCGAAATCGTGCGCGGTGAGAAAACTGCTCCTGCGGTTCTCAAGTTAGCCGAAGAGCTGGGTCAGCATATCGGTAAGGTCGCTGTTGTTGCCGGTAACTGCCATGGCTTTATCGGTAACCGCATGCTTAAGCCCTATGTCTTTCAGGCTCGTCGCCTGCTGCTCGAAGGTGCCTTGCCGGCTCAGGTAGACAGTGCCTTGCAGAACTTCGGTATGGCGATGGGGCCGTTCCGTATGTACGACGTTGTTGGGATTGATCTTGAGTGGCGTTCGCGCCAGCTCTCGGGCGAGCAGTTGCCAGAAGGTTCAGCAGAAGAACTGAACGTACGAGTGGATAATCAACTGTGTGAACAGGAGCGCTTTGGCCAGAAATCCGGCAAGGGTTACTACCGCTATGAAAAAGGCAGCCGTGAAGCCATCGTTGATGAAACGGTCGAAGCCTTAGTCGTCGAGACGTCAGAAAAAGCAGGCTTTGAGCGTCGTCAAATCAGCGATGAAGAGATCGTCGACCGCTGCATTCTGGCACTCATTAACGAAGGCGCGAAAATCCTTGAAGAAGGCATTGCCCGCAACAGTGCCGACATCGATAAGGTGTACCTGAATGGTTATGGCTTCCCGAAAGAACGCGGTGGCCCGATGGCCTATGCGGATGAATGCGGTTTAGCCGATATTCTTGCGCGTACCGAGGCACTTGCCGAACAACACGGTGAAGCCTGTGCTCCGGCACCACTGCTGAAACAGCTGGCGGAAAGCGGCGGTAAGTTTGCAGATATTTCGAACTAAGCAAACGCAAAAAAACAGACAATAAAAATTCAGAAACAGGTTTTTTACTATGACAGCGTATAAGGCTCCACTGCAGGACATGCGTTTTATTCTGCACGACGTACTCGATTCTACGGCACATTTTGCGCGCCTGGGGCGCGATGACCTGACCGCCGAGATTGTTGATGCTGTATTGGAAGAGGGCGCCAAATTCAATGAAGGCGTACTGGCGCCACTGAATCGCAGTGGTGATGAAGAAGGCATCACATTTAAAGACGGTGAAGTCACCACACCAGAAGGCTTTGCTGATGCTTATCGTCAGTTCTGCGAGAACGGCTGGGCCTCAATGACCGGCGGCGAAGATTTCGGCGGGCAGGGCTTCCCGGTCTCTATGGCAGCGCCATTCCAGGAAATGATGATGAGTGCCAATTTATCATTTCGCGTGTATACCGGCCTGACCGACGGTGCTGTGTTTGCGTTGAATATGCACGGCACTGACGAGTTGAAAACTACCTACCTGCCGAAAATGATTTCTGGTGAATGGACTGGCACCATGTGCCTGACCGAACCGCACGCCGGCACAGACCTGGCGCTGCTGCGTACCAAAGCCGAGCCTCAGGCCGATGGCAGTTATGCGATTTCCGGCACCAAAATCTTTATCAGTGGTGGCGAGCAGGATTTCACCGATAACATTGTTCATCTGGTGCTGGCACGTCTGCCGGATGCTCCGGCGGGTGTAAAAGGTATTTCGCTTTTCCTCGTACCTAAGATGCTTGAAGATGGCAGCCGCAACGGCGTTGCCTGTGGTTCTGTTGAGCACAAAATGGGGATTAAAGCGGCGGCCACCTGTGTGATGAATTTCGATGGCGCCAAAGGCTGGTTGATCGGCACAGAAAACCGCGGCCTGGCGTGTATGTTTACCATGATGAACGACGCCCGTTTTCAGGTCGGGCTGCAAGGCCTCGGCGTTGCCGAAATGGCGTATCAGGGCGCGGTGGAATACGCGATTGATCGTTTGCAGTCGCGTTCACTGACTGGCCCGAAAGCCCCTGAAAAACCGGCTGACCCGATTATCGTGCATCCGGATGTACGCCGTATGTTGCTGACGCAGAAAACCTTAGTCGAAGGTTGCCGTATTCTGGCGTATGAAGCCGCCCAGTATCTGGATATGGAGCAACATCACCCAGACGCTGAAGAGCGCGAAAAAGCTGCTGTGCGTGCAGCTCTTCTGATTCCGGTCGTGAAGTCCTTCCTCACTGATATGAGCGCAGAGGCCGCGAACATCGGCATGCAGGTATATGGCGGTCATGGCTTTATACGCGAATGGGGTATGGAGCAGCTGGTGCGCGATGGTCGAATTACCCAGATTTATGAAGGTACCAACGGCATTCAGGCGCTGGATCTGATGCGTCGTAAAGTCATGGGCGATCAGGGGGCTGAGCTGTCGCGCCTGCAGGACGAAATCGACGCCTTATGCGAGGCCAACGATCTGCACGAATCCCTGCGTGAGCAGGTCGCAGCACTGACTTCAGCGAACGCCCACTGGCGCAAACTGGCACAGGATATTATTCAGCGCGCAGCTGATAACCCGGAAGAAATCGGCGCCTGTGCGACGGATTTTCTGAATTTCTCATCCTATGTACTTCTGGCTTATGGCTGGTTACGTATGGCGTTAACGGCGCAGAAAAAACTCGATGACGGCTCTGGCGACAGCGCCTTTTATGAGGCAAAGCTGGCGTCGTCGCGTTTCTACTTTGAGCGTATTTTACCGCGTGCTGAATTGCACCGTCAGGTACTGCAATCGTCGGCGGATAACCTGTTTGGGCTGACCGCTGAACAATTTGTGCGCCAGTAACCTGAGACGTAAAAAGGAGAATAATAATGACAGCATTTACCTTTACGACGACCCGTACCATCATCAACGAGCCGGGTTCGGCCCGACGCCTTGCCGCTATCTGTGAAGAGCAGGGCGCTCGTAGTGTGATGCTGGTGACTGACCCGGGCATCATCAACGTCGGCCTGCTCGAAGACGTATTGCCTGCATTTAAAGAATCCGGCATTCAGTTAACCTTATTCAAAGACGTTGAAGCCGACCCGGCCGACAGCACTGTCACCGACGCTGCGAATCAAGCGCGCGCTGCAAAAGCAGATTACGTGGTTGGTTTTGGTGGTGGCAGTTCAATGGATGTCGCCAAGCTGGTGGCGTTGCTTGCACACTCTGAATGCAAACAGCCGCTCAGCGATATGTATGGTGTTGGCAATGCGCGTGGTAAACGTCTGCCTTTATTGCAGGTGCCGACCACCGCTGGCACAGGGTCTGAAGTCACACCGATTGCGATTGTGACCACAGGCGCGACGACCAAGGCAGGTGTGGTATCGCCGGTATTGCAGCCCGACATTGCTCTATTAGACGCGGAGCTGACCAAAGGCCTGCCAGCGCATGTGACGGCGGCCACCGGTATTGATGCCATGGTGCACGCGATCGAGGCGTATACCTCAGTGCACAAGAAAAACCCTGTATCCGATATGCTGGCTAAAGAAGCCTTGCGGTTACTGTCGTCAAATTTAATGGCTGCGGTCAACGAAGGGCATAACCTGGAAGCGCGCAGTAATATGCTGCTCGGTGCACTATACGCGGGTCAGGCATTTGCTAATGCGCCAGTGGCGGCAGTGCATGCGCTGGCGTATCCGCTGGGCGGTCATTTTCATATTCCGCACGGTCTGAGTAATTCTTTGGTATTGCCGCATGTGATGCGCTTTAACGCAGCGAATGACACGGCAGCGGCGCAGTATGCTGAGCTTGCGCCTTACATCATGGGGTTGGATGCACCCGAAGGCAGTCCGGCGCAAATCACAGATGCACTCATTACCTGGCTTGAACAGCGCATCAAAGAGACGGGCCTGCCGATGACGTTGCGTGAATGTGATATTCCGGAGGATGCCATTCCCATGCTCGCCAGCGAAGCCATGCTGCAACAACGTTTGCTCATTAATAATCCGCGCGAAGTTAGCGAAGCGGATGCTCTGGCTATTTATACCGCCGCTTATTAATTTGAAAAAGGATGACCCATGAGCAGTGAAAAGCCGCTGTTACGCAGTGATTATAAAAAATTCGTACCCATCACGACGCGCTGGATGGATAACGATATTTACGGTCATGTGAATAACGTTACCTATTACTCTTACTTCGACTCTGCGGTTAACCGTCATTTAATCGAAGAGGGCGGGCTGGATATTCACGATGCACCGATTGTAGGTTTTGTGGTGAATTCGCATTGCAATTACTTAGCGCCGATTGCGTATCCTGACGCCATTGAAGTGGGCTTGCGGGTTAACAAACTGGGCAACAGCTCGGTGACTTACGGTGTGGCCATATTTAAAGAAGGCGAAGAGCAGGCCTGTGCCTTTGGCGACTTTATTCATGTGTTTGTGGAACGCGCGGCGAATAAATCCGTCCCAATACCTGAACCGATACGAAATGCACTCTCGCAACTGGTGATCTGATATGAGTAAGACCTATCCCTATTATCTCGCAGGCGAAGCGGTATACGCCAATACAGACCTGAAAGTCACCGATAAATACAGCGGCGAAGTGGCCTACGAAGTACCACTGGCGACGCCGGATGTTCTCGATGAAGCCATCGCCGCCGCCGAAGGCGCAGCCGAGGCAATGCGTAATATGACGGTGTACGAACGTCAGGCCGTCCTTCAGCACTGCGTAAAACGCTTTACTGAGCGCGCGGACGAATTGGCAGAAGCGCTTTGCATTGAAGCCGGTAAGCCAATTAATGATGCAAAAGGCGAAGTCGGCCGCCTGATCGACACCTTTAAAATTGCCGCAGAAGAAACACCGCGCATGCTCGGTGAGACACTGCCTCTGGATATCAGCCCGCGTGCCAAAGGCTATCGTGGTATGACTCAGCGCGTGCCGATTGGCCCGTGTGCCTTTATCAGCCCGTTTAACTTTCCGCTGAATCTCGCTGCACACAAAGTCGCTCCTGCGATTGCTGCCGGTTGTCCGTTTGTTCTTAAACCGGCCAGCATGACGCCAATCGGGGCTTTGGTGATTGGTGAAATTCTCGCAGAAACGGATCTCCCGAAAGGCGCGTTTTCGATCTTGCCTTGTCGCCGTGACAGCGCCGATATGCTCACCGAAGATGATCGCCTGAAGCTGCTGAGCTTTACCGGCTCGCCCGAAGTCGGCTGGGCACTGAAAGCACGTGCCGGTAAAAAGCCCGTCGTGCTTGAACTTGGTGGTAATGCGGCGTGTGTGGTTGATAACGATTGGGACCTCGATGATGCCATATCGCGAGTCATCATTGGTGCGTTTTACCAGTCAGGTCAGAGCTGTATTGGTGTGCAGCGCCTGTACGTTCACAGCGATGTGTACGATGAATTTAAAGAGAAGCTGGTTGCGAAAACCAAAGCACTGAAGAGCGGTGACCCTAAAGACCCGGAGACCTTTATCGGCCCGATGATTTCAGAAGGCGAAGCGGAGCGTCTGCACGGCTGGATCAAAGACGCACTGGACCGCGGTGCAACCCTGCTGTGCGGTGGCGAGCGTGAAGGAAACATGCTTCAGGCCAGTCTGTTTGAGAATGTGCCTGCGGATTGCGACCTCAGCGCCGAAGAAGCCTTTGGCCCGGTGGCGATTCTTGAGCCGTTCGATGATTACGACACAGTTCTTAAGAAAGTGAATGACAGTCGTTATGGTCTGCAGGCCGGTATCTTTACCCGCGATCTGTATAAAGCACAGAAAGCCTGGGACGAACTCGAAGTCGGCGGTGTCGTTATTGGTGATGTACCGAGCTGGCGCGTCGATCACATGCCGTATGGCGGCGTAAAAGACTCTGGTATCGGTCGTGAGGGCATCCGCTATGCACTCGAAGACATGACCGAACTGCGTCTGATGGTGGTACGTACGCCTCAGTAGCCAGTCTTTCAAGTCAGCCAGTCTATCGAGTCAGGTTGTCACTTGGTGCCCGCCCAGTTAATTACTCTGGGCGGGCGCATATGGACAATTGACCTCGCTGCTTCGCCTCTCCATTCTCTTACGCGCACTGCCCAATTCTGAATAATCATTCTCAACCAAGGATATAAGGTATCTTCATGGCCGTAACACGTATTACCTCAAAACCTATCAACAATCGCTTGCTCAGATTCACTACCTTCAGCCTGCTGATGCTGATGGCGTCGTTCTCTTTCGCTCAGTCTAAAGTCGATCGTCTGATGGAGCTTTCAGGCATTCAGCATCAGCTGGAATCGCTGGGCCCGATGATGGCGTCAGGATTGTCTCCTGAAACCACTGGTATGAGCGACAGTGCTCTGAAAAAATCAGGGGATGTGCTCGCCACTGCATTTCGTGAGGAGAAACTCGCTGATCATGTTCGCGGTGAGCTGAAGTCCTCTCTTACCGATTCTGAAACAGAGACCATGCTCAAGTGGTATAGCTCTGACAAAGCTAAAAACATCACAGAAGCAGAAAATAATGCCACTCTGGTTCAGCCAGAAGTGCTCATGGGAGAAGTGCAGAAGCTTCAGGACAGAACAAAGCTTCTGTCGCTGGCGTCAGAGGTTGCTGAGCTGAGCAATGCCGCTGATATGTTGAAGGAATTTCAAAAGCGTATCGCGCTCTCTGTGTATGCCGCTGTGTCTGCCAAGCAGAACCCCGAAGAGCCGATGGATTTTGACGCAATAGAACCAGTGATTGATGCTCAGCTACAGGCGGTGAGTGGACAGATGGATCAGATGGTCGTTGCTTATATGATATACGCCTGGAAAGACATCCCAGAAGCCGACCTTGAAGAGTATGTCGCAGTATTGCGCACCGATGCTGGCCGCAATTTCACTCAGGCTTCGACAGCATCTATGCTGAACGCGATGAACCTGGCTTTTTCTGACGCGATGCATAATCTGGCGGATATCTGGAGCGAGGAGTAATCCTCCTCCGCTTTTCTACGGTTATAAAAAAAGCGCAGTCGGTGTCCCGACTGCGCTTTTCTATGCATCTCGTTCTGATTACAGAGCGACGATGTTCTCAGCCTGAGGGCCTTTCTGACCTTGAGTTACGGTGAACTCAACACGCTGGCCTTCAGCCAGAGTTTTAAAGCCAGAACCAGTGATCGCGCTGAAGTGAGCGAAAACGTCAGGGCCAGATTCCTGCTCGATGAAGCCGAAACCTTTAGATTCGTTGAACCATTTTACTGTGCCAGTTGTTTTATCAGACATAATTTGTACCTTTCGGATTGTATTCAGTGGTGTCCCGCACGACTCTAAATCACGCTGAGGACGATAAAGCATGAAATAAGGCTGAACTTAGAAACTACAAACCGAGGTATTACAGCTAACTGACATCGAGATGGAGTATTTAGACAGGAGACTTTCTTTCTTGCCGCACGAACTATGGGCCGGGATGGACTTTCTGTCAATAAATATTGGCTAAAGAGTGCGTTAGGGTAACAAAAAATTCACTTTTCCTGCCAGCTGAGAGGAAAGTCAGGCTGGCAGGGCCAAAAACATCGGGATAATCAGTCGATCAGGCCAAAGCTGATGATGTTCCAGAAGCTGCGACGATCAACATCTGCCAGCCCACTTTCTTTGAGTTGGCCGTCCACCAGTTGAGGGTGGTCTGGGTAGTTGAGCTTAAGCAGAGCAAGAGATTTCTCAGCCAGTTCGTCCATTTCAAGGAGCTGATAGGCTTCGGTCATAATTGCCAGCGCATCTTCAACATAGGGTGTCTTCTGGTAGTGAATCAGAACTTCTTCGCAGCGGTTCGCAGCCGCCAGATAGGCATGACGCTTCATATAATATTTGGCGACATTGATCTGGTAGCTGGCCAGGCGTTCACGCAGGTAGATCATCCGGGCGCGGGCGTCGGCGTTGTATTCGCTGTCAGGGAAGCGGCGCAGCAATTCAGAGAAATACGCGAATGAGTCCTGCAGAGGCACCGGATTACGGTACTCTGTTTCGTCACTCAGGTAACGTTCAACGAACGCAAAACCCAGCTCATAGGTTGCCAGACCACGCATGTAATAGGCGTAGTCGACCTTCGGGTGTTGCGGGTGCAGACGGATGAAACGCTCTGATTTTGCCAGAACGCCTTCCATGTCAGACATCTTGAAGCTGACATAAATCAGCTCAAGCTGGGCATGTTCAGCGTACTGACCAAACGGGTACTCGCTTTCCAGTCGCTTCAGGCGGTCTTCGGCGATGAGCATGTTGTCGTCGTCGATGGCCTCGCGGGCTTCGTCGTAGTATTCAGCTTCGGTACGGACTTCACGTTCAGGATTCGAAGAGCAGGCGCTCAGACCGGCTGAAAGAAAAGAGGCTGTGATCAGTGCCAACAGGATGGACTTTATGGAGTGCATTCTCATACATCTATATAATTTCGCGATACGCCGTATTAGAACACACCTGCGCGTCATCATCATCCGTCGCGCACATTCACAGGTTTACTACAGGGTTAATATGTCTGATCAGATAGATCACACCGTCGAGGTCCCGTTCGACGAGGGGAACAAACGCCTGGATCAGGTGGCTGCGAAGCTGTTTCCTGATTACTCGCGCTCACGCCTGCAACAATGGATTAAAGATGGCCAGTTGCTGGTGAACGGAAAGTCCGTGCGCGGGCGCGACAAGCTTGTCGGGGGCGAGACCCTGACCTTAAAAGCTGAGCTTGAAGCAGAAGGCGAGTGGCAGGCCGAAGACATCCCACTGGATATTGTTTACGAAGACGACGATATTCTGGTCCTGAACAAGCCCACCAACCTGGTCGTTCATCCTGCGGCAGGCAACCGCACCGGTACGTTACTCAATGGTCTGCTGTTTCACTGCCCGGATCTGATCAATATCCCACGCGCGGGCATTGTTCACCGCCTCGACAAAGACACCACCGGTCTGATGGTGGTGGCAAAAACACTGCAAGCTCAGACGCATCTTGTTGCTCAATTGCAGGACCGCAGCATGGGACGTGAGTATGAGGCGGTAGTGCAGGGGCACATGGTGGCGGGCGGTACAGTCGATGAACCGATTGGTCGGCACGGTACTCAGCGTACGAAAATGGCTGTTAGCCCCATGGGCAAAGATGCCACCACGCATTATCGCGTGTTACATAAATTTCCGTCGCACACCTATATCCGCTGCAAGCTGGAAACGGGCCGTACCCACCAGATTCGTGTGCACATGTCGCACATCAGTCATCCGCTTGTCGGTGATGCGACTTACGCTGCGCGAACCCGCCTTAAAAAGGGTGTCAGCCCTGAGCTGCGGGAAATGCTGGCGAAATTCCCGCGGCAGGCACTGCACGCTAAAGCACTCACGCTGATCCATCCGCGAACAGAAGAAATCATGGAGTGGGAAATCGAGCTGCCGGATGACTTTATTGAACTGCTCAATACATTGGCCGACGACGAAGCTCAGCAGGACATCTATTAATGATTGACCTGCACCAACCCGAATGGCGACTCCCGGAAGGCGTGCATGCCAGTTATACGGGGCGTCGGGGTGGTGTATCTCTGCCTCCGTATCACGGGTTTAATCTCGGCGATCACGTAGGGGATCTGCCTGAAGCCGTGGAAGCGAACAGAGCTGCTTTACTTAACGCCTTGCCTGGAGCACGAGCCATTCAATGGCTGAAACAGGTTCATGGTATTGAGGTCATCAAGGCGGCGGGGACGACCGTCGATAGGGTACCAGAGGCGGATGCGGTCATGACGGGTGAGCCAGGGATTGTTTGCGCAGTGATGACGGCCGACTGCCTGCCGGTACTTTTCTGCGATCAAAAAGGGACACAAGTCGCCGCCGCGCACGCGGGTTGGCGAGGGCTGGCGGCGGGCGTTCTGCTCGAAACTCTGAATACCTTTGAAGAGCCATCAAAGGTAAGTGCTTACTTATGTCCTGCGATTGGCCCCGAAGCGTTTGAGGTAGGGCCAGAAGTAAAGGCGGCGTTTGCTGAGGCTCCCGACGTTTGCTTTCACAAAGGGCACCATGACCGTTGGTACGCAGACTTGTATGAGCTTGCCCGCTGGCAGCTGATGCAGGCCGGTGTGGGGGAGGTTCTGGGCGGAAAACACTGCACGTTTTCAGAGCCTGAGCAGTACTTCTCGTACCGGCGGGATGGTGTCACAGGACGTCAGGCCAGCATGATCTGGATTGAGTCGTCACCGGCGTCATAAACCCCAGGTAAAAACACCGTTGCCATAACCTTACTAAATACCATGATAAAACCGGCCTGAGCCTTGATTTTACAGGGGTTTGGTGGTTCACACGTGCGACATCTGCTGTTAGAATAAACGCCATAAATGACAGCTTGCCCAATGCTACACACCCGGAGCGTGGTAAGTGTCATACATGGCCTTTGATGCGGTTACCCCCCGTGTCCGGCCCTGACCCCGGCTTCCTGGACCAGGTACCCGGTATCTGATGACGAACTAAGAGTGACTCATCCAGCCTTTTAAGGGATTGCCCCAACGGTTCCGTTTGAGCTGTTGTTGGTGCAGACCCGACTCGAACATACGTAACTCGTGCTCAACGACGAGCACAAGAACAGAGGATTTTACGGTGGAATTAATTTCCGGCGGAGACATGCTGGTTCGTGCACTTCACGAAGCAGGTGTTGAATACGTTTATGGTTATCCGGGCGGTTCGCTGCTTCACGTCTACGACTCGCTGTACAAGCAGAGCGCGGTGAAGCACGTACTCGTCCGTCATGAGCAGGCTGCTGCTCACATGGCTGATGGTTATGCGCGCGCAACGGGTAAAGCGGGCGTGGTGATGGTTACTTCGGGTCCTGGCGCAACAAACACCATTACGGGTATTGCGACAGCGTTCACCGACTCCATCCCTATGGTCGTTATTTCCGGTCAGGTAATGAGTCACCTTGTGGGTGATGATGCATTCCAGGAAACCGACATGCTGGGTGTCTCGCGTCCTATCGTTAAGCACAGCTTCGCGGTTCGTCGTCCTGAAGATATTCCAGAGATCGTTGCCAAAGCATTCTACATTGCCAGCACCGGTCGCCCTGGCCCGGTTGTGATCGATATTCCGAAAGATATGACGATGCCGAACGAACGTTATGAGTACGTCTATCCGAAGAAAATTAAAATGCGTTCTTACACGCCGCCACAGCGTGGTCACTCCGGTCAGATTAAAAAGGCCGTTGAGTTGCTGTTGGCTGCTAAGCGCCCGGTAATCTATTCCGGTGGTGGTGTCATCATTGATGGCAGCTCTGACAAACTGCGCGCTCTGGTAGATCGCCTGAACTTCCCATGCACCAACACCCTGATGGGGCTGGGTGCGTATCCGGGGACTGGCGAGCGCTTTATCGGCATGCTCGGCATGCATGGTTCTTATGAAGCGAACATGACCATGCATAACGCAGACGTGGTTATCTGTATTGGTGCGCGCTTCGATGACCGCGTAACCAACGCAACGAACAAATTCTGCCCGGATGCGAAAATCATCCACGTAGACATTGATCCATCATCAATCTCTAAAACCATCATTGCTGATGTGCCGATTGTTGGCCCAGTAGGCGCGGTTCTGGATGAAATGATGGCACTGCTGGATGAAGCAGGTGAAACGCCAGATGCAGAAGCACTGGAAACCTGGTGGAAGCAGATCAACGAATGGCGTGAGCGTCATGGCGGACGTTACGAGAAAAACGACAGCCAGCTGATGAAGCCACAAGAAGTGATCGAAGCCATGTGGACGGCCACCAAAGGTGATGCCTTCATCACCTCTGACGTGGGTCAGCACCAGATGTTTGCAGCGCAGTACTACAAGTTCGACAAGCCAAACCGTTGGATCAACTCCGGTGGTCTGGGCACCATGGGCTTTGGTTTCCCGGCGGCAATGGGCATCAAAATGAACTTCCCGGACGACATGGTTGTGTGTGTTACCGGTGAAGGTTCTATTCAGATGAACATCCAGGAACTGTCGACCTGTCTGCAGTACGGCATCCCGGTGAAAATCCTGTGTCTGAACAACGGCTCACTGGGCATGGTTCGCCAGTGGCAGGACATGAACTACGAAGGTCGTCACTCACACTCCTACATGGAGTCACTGCCTGACTTCGTTAAGCTGGTAGAAGCGTATGGCCACGTGGGTATCCGTGTGACCGATCGCGATCAGTTGCCACAAGCGCTTGAAGACACCTTCGGCAAGTACAACGACCGTCTGGTATTCCTCGACGTAGCAGTTGATGAAACCGAACACGTATATCCAATGCAGGTGCCAACCGGCTCCATGCGTGATATGTGGCTGAGCAAGACGGAGCGTACCTGATCATGAGACACATTATTTCAATCCTGCTTGAAAACGAGCCAGGTGCTTTGTCCCGCGTTGTTGGTCTGTTTGCACAGCGCGGCTACAACATCGAAACCTTAACGGTCGCGCCAACAGAAGACGAAACCCTGTCGCGCATGACCATGACCACCACCGGCGACGAGCGCAAGATCGAACAGATCACCAAGCAGCTCAACAAACTGGTAGAAGTGGTTAAGCTGGTTGACCTGTCAGAAGGCCCGCACATTGAACGCGAGCTGATGCTGATAAAAGTCAAAGCGATTGGTGCACAGCGCGCTGAAATCAAACGTACGGCTGACATCTTCCGCGGCCAGATCGTTGACGTCAGTCCAAGTGTGTACACCATCCAGCTGACCGGCACGAGCGACAAGCTTGAAGCCTTCATCGAATCCATCGGTGCTGGCTGTGTACTCGAAACCGTACGTACTGGTGTATCTGGTATCGCACGTGGTGAGAAAGTACTGAGTCTCTGATGTAGGGTGTGCACTGCGCACCTCTTAAATTATCGACTCACAGAAAGGGCCTTCGGGCCCTTTTTTGTTGCTCTGTTTTTTGCCTGCACACCTGAAAATCATCACGTAGGGTGGGCATTGCCCACCGTTACTTTTCAACCACCAGAGTGCTTTTCACCCGAATAAACAAAAGGTATCCTGTGAACAAACATTAAATGGACGCTTGGCGGTCATCCTACTGACCCGATACAAAGGATTGCTTGATGAACCTCGTAAAAACTCCTGACGGCCTGCAACTGAATACGCCAGGAATTGGTAAGCCTGTCGTATTTACCCCAAACACTGAAAAAGATGCTCTGATTTTGCAAAAAGCAGCAAAAGAAGGGTATTACTATCCCTTGCTTGCTTTGAAACATCTTGCCGCCTTATCAACAGGACTGACAGGTAAAAACAACGTTTTTATTCCTAACATCAACGACTTTAAAACGAACAGTCTTCAACAGGTTGTCGTTTATGTTCCGGGTATTGCTGCCATGGTGGAGCGTCGCCCTGATGACGTACTGGCAATTACTCGCCTCGACTTGAGCGATGAGTATATGGCGATAGAGAAAGGCAGTCGGCAAAAGCCAGGTGTATATAGTGTTACGCGTGAGAGAGATAGTGTTGAGGCTAAGTACAGGCAGAATCGTCGTATTCAGGCCCAAAATGATCGTAGAGTCGTTATTTCTGATACTACTTTCGCCTTGCCGAAAGATGCTGCTGATAGGGCGGCAAGGGAATTAGATCAGTTGTTCGGTAGTAGTGCAGCTTTAAAATGCGATTTCGACCTTTTCTATTCGCCACTTGGATGTGATCTGAAAGGTATGCGAAATTATAATGCTGCCATGGTTCGGCAGACCTATGGGTATGCGGGATTGCTGGCCGATGTTATCGAGAAATCTAAAGGTCAGAAAGGTGTGGAATGGACATCTCAACGTGGCGGTTCGGTTGTACTGACTCAAGCATTGACTGCTCTAGCGAGTAAAGGAGTCACCTTCAATGAACAGAACCATATCGTAAAAATGTGTTGGGCAACATCTGATCCTAAGCAAACATTGAGCGCGGTGAATCATCTGGGCATGATCGCGGATAAAGACTTGTTGAGAAGTAATAGCCATGTTCGTGCGACGTTAAGTGCCACGATAGGCAATGCGCAACGCGCTGCTGATCGATCTGATCCGTACAACTGGGATGATTATGGTCGTGAGTTAGCCAATGGCACTATGACTGCCAATACAATTATAGGTATTGGTGCCCTCGGTGGTGGTCTGGCAACGGGTTCACCGCTTCTGGCGACTGTTGGTACTATTACAGGGGGAATTGGAGCATTGCAGTTTGCCTATAAAACAATTAAAGAGCGACTAGGACGAGGATGAATCTCATGCTTGGTTGGTTAAAATTCTTCCCGTTTGCTTACACGCAAGGTGCAGTTAGAAATGCAACAGAGATTCGTGGGCCATATTTTTCTAAACCAAGGCTCAATAAGTGGATATTCGGAGATGTGAATTTCTACTTTGACGCTCCTTGGGCAAATCCCGTGTTCGGCTTTGGTGGTGATTTTTGGTCTGTGGATGCAATTAAGCCTGGTGGTCGGGATATATTAAAAATTCAGTATCTTGAAAGAGTATATGGTCGAGGGCCAGGCCCCGTTGATGCCTGGATTAAAGAACGATTTTATGAAAATACCTGGTACTTTGTCGGGCAGTGGTTTTCTGGGCGAAAATCAAGATTAACCATGCGGGGAATTCTGAATACGGTCGCTGATGACTCACAATTTAAAGGGTTGAGCCTTTTTCATCCGCGAGTATTTGAATCTGCTATCGCAGACTATTTTGACCATAGTCACGGTTACAAACGATCGGGTAAACGTCCTGATTGTCGTGCTCCATTAAATTGGAGGCTATTGCCGTTATCAGACAGTGTTCAGGGAGTGAAATTTGACCTGCACTATATAGCTAATGGTGGGAAAGATAATCCAGAATTAGTAAGGGTGGTAGCATTCCCGATTAGTTCAAGTCAGTTTGTTATTATCTATTTTGATATGACAGCACTGCTTCTTCACGATGAAATAACGACGAAGCCAACGATGGCACTGTGCGATTCAATTATTGAGTCGATGAGCCTTAAGGTGGGAAAGAAGACGCTTTCAGAGTGGGAAAAGGTGAAAGACAATTGCCCGGATATGTCTCTGGCTGAAACCATGGGTGAGTATCAATGGCCGTTGTTTGAAGAGAAACCTTCAAAAAAACCGAAGGAGAGAGATATTACATCTATGCATGGACAGGACTGGATCGAGAATAAGTCATAGTAGAAGAGTTATATGCTCGTTTTTCTGGAAGGGAGGTTTGAGTTATGGAAGATTCTTCAATCAGTTCAAAGAGTTATCCAGGAAACCTCGAAAGAGTATCCCAGGATAAACGCGCATGCATACTAATAAGCTGGTAGTTTCTACAGGATGCACAAGGATTGAGATGAAGTTTGATAGCCTAAGAATTAGGAATTTCCGTACTCTAGGAAGTGAGCAATTTGTTGATTTGAGTAATGGCCTTACAATAGTTGGTCCAAATAGCAGTGGAAAGACCAACATTCTAAAAGCCATAGAAATGATATTTACCGGCTATGATAATGTGTTGGAGTACGAAGCTAAGCGAGATCTGACTTTTGGGATAACTTCAGGGCAAACAAGCCTTGTCGCAAGCTTTACTGGAGATAGAGAAGCAGACAAAGACTTTTTTGAGCTGTACGATGAATTAAACACAATGTTAGAGGAGCCAAAAGAAGTTGGCTCTAGCTTTTCCTTATATTTATCATTTGCAAAGTCGGGAAAACCGTTGTATAGATTTTTCTCTAATGAAAAGATGAAGAAGGAGTTTCAGGCACAGTTTTCAAGAAAACAAATTACCGCAGTAAACATCTTGTTAGAAAAGTTTGTATGTCACTATGTTCCGTCATCTAAGAGTATTGCCGATTTATACTCAACCTTGCTTCTTCCTTTCATTAAACGCTCTGTAACCCGTGTTCTGTCTGATAAAGTATCTGAAATAAATAACAACCTATCTGACATATCAAGTGCTCTTGATACTCAATTAGAAGTCGCAGGCCTTTCACATATTAAGTCTCATTTTGGCTTGCCTAGTAATTCAATGGAGCAACTAATAGATCGATTTGAGTTCCACCTATCAGATCCAAATAAAACAAGTATTGATAGAAAAGGCATGGGCATTCAAGCATCTGCAATACTGGCTTCTTTTTTATGGATAACGAAAGAAGAGTTGAAGTTGAAAAAAAGTACAATATGGCTCATCGAAGAGCCTGAATCGTACCTCCATCCTCAATTGGCAGAATCTTGTCATAAGATGCTTGAACAATTGCGTAGTGAGTCTCTATTGGTGACAACAACTCATTCTCTGGGCTTCGTTGCACAAGATCCAAGAAAAGTAGTTGGAACAGAACTCAATAATAACCAAACACGTATTATCCAGTATAAATCTTATGTTGAAGCCACTTCTTCAATTCGGAATGCTTTAGGAGTTAGGTTTAGCGACTACTATAATTTGGGATTATTAAATGTATTTGTAGAGGGAAAGTCAGATCGCGAAACATTCCAATGGTTTTTAAAATTGGTCAAGCCTGATGGCGATGGTAATTATAATTGGCCTTGTGTAAGAAATTCGGAGTTTTTAGATTTCACTGGTGTTTCTGGTATGGAAGGCTTTATGAAAGCCACATACGAATTTATAGCAAACGAAAGACCTGTTGTAACTATTTTAGATGGCGATCCCGCGGGAGATAAGACCAGAAGAAATCTACAAGGTTATCTTGGCAACAAAAAGATACCATTTCATGCAAATAAAGACTTCATCAGTCTTCATACCGGCTTTTCACTGGAAGGGCTTTTTCCTCATGAATGGATTGTTGAAGCACAAGGTAGCAATCCAGATTGGTTTGGAGATGATTATTCGGTTGACGTTGAAGGGAAACTACAACCATTTAGTATGAAGAACGAGAAAAGCAAAATTCAATTGAGAACCTATCTAATTGATAAGGCAAACGAGCAAGAAGATCTAAGCTGGACTACCCGATTTACTCAGGTATTTGACACGCTTGAGACAGCTCTATCGGAAAGCTATAAGAGAGTTTATGGCCTGGAATTCGAAACTAACAAGTCAATGCAGCCGATCGCTGACGCGTCGGCTGATTGAGGCGTTAGAAGGTAATGATGAAACCTTGGATAATTGAAAAACCATTGATGATGCTGAATGGGAGATACTCTGATTTTGATGGCGTACTCGTCAAATTAATTTATACAGCGATGGGTACTGGGGCTATAGGCTCGGTTCTTAGCGGTATACATCCGTTGTTTATTCTGCCTTGTTTTATCGTGGCTCTACTTCTGGTTCCAATCTGTTTTGTCTTTCAGTCTGTCGCCAGGCGCTACGAGCAAGACGAACCCCACTATCAGGCGTCCAGAAGTAAAATCCGTGCCGTATTTCACTACTTGTGGGTTATCGGTGTATACCTATGGGTAGTCTTTTGGGTAGTGATTTTTTGTAGAGCTGTCTTGAGTATATACGTTGGGCAAAGGCTCTGATAAGCCGCTTTAGATCAGTAGTGAACTTGCCTTAACCAAACAGACACGAAAATTATACTGACCAGGTGCGCGATATCTACGAACCCGTTGCGTTACTTCCCCTCAGACTCTTCCATCTCCTGAATCTTCTTATAAATCTCCTCGGCCTCCGTCGATAACTTAGAGTAAGTGCGGATGTCGCCACCCCTTTGCGCATGCATCGCCTGTTCAAGCAGGATGGCGTGTTGTTTTCTGAGTTTCTTAGTCGGGTCGCTTTTCAAGAATGAGAACATGCATGACTCCAGAGAGGTAAGTCAGTGAGTTAAGTCGCTCCATTGTGTACGAGAAGGGGGCATAAAATCCAGAACTTATACGTAAGTTGTACAAATTGAGGGGGATTACTCCGATAGCTATAATCGCCGCCTCTTCACGTTATTCAGGTTCTGTTCAGTATGTTGTTTTTCCCGATCCAGCAAGAGCTGGACTGCATTAGTGAGCGTGGTGTGATTCTGGGCAAGATTCGGTTTGATGATGCAAAGGGGAAGCACATCTTCTATCAGCCCGATGATGTCGTTGAGGTAACGGTAGTAGAGCAGGCGGCTATCAATGAGCGGTTAGCTGGCCTGGATGCCGGTACCTACGGCATCCCGATGCAGGATGACGATTGAGACCCCATACCGTTTGTAGGGCTATTCGGGTATACTCCGGCCTCCTTAAAATTCGATAAGAAGTGTTCATTATGTCTTTGCCTCCATGCCCTAAGTGCCAGTCTGAATACGTTTATGAAGATCAGGCGAACCTGGTGTGCCCTGAATGCGGTCACGAGTGGAATCCGTCGGACAATAGCGATGACGATGCGTTTGTCGTGCGTGACTCGAACGGCAAGGTGCTGGAAGTAGGCGATCAGATCACTCTGATCAAAGATCTGAAGGTGAAAGGTTCATCGCAGCCGCTGAAGATCGGTTCTAAAACCACGATTCGTCGCATTGTTGAAGGCAAAGATCACGAGCTGGACTGTAAGTTTGCCGGTGCGGGCGAGATTATGGTGACTGCTAAGTTCGTCAAGAAAGCCTGATATTTAACACCGGGCGGCTTTTGCTCGCCCGGTATTCCCTTCAGCCCGCTATCCTCATCAGCCGGGTGTTTCTATCAGCTTCACCCATCTTGATAGTACGTTCAGGCGTGCCGCTGCCAGCTTCAGGCAAACCAGTAGGGGGACGGCGATCAATACGCCGACGGCGCCCCACATCCACCCCCAGAGTATCAGCCAGAGAATCAGTATCAGCGGATTCAGCCTCATATTATGGCCGAGTACCGTGGGTGTAATGAACTGCGCCTCAATGGTGTTAATCGCAAAGAAGATCAGTGGTGGCATCGTTGCCATCCAGCCCGCACCGTACTGAACAATGCCTGCCAGGTAGAGTACGAACATTCCGGCAATCGGGCCGACGTAGGGCGCGAAGTTCAGCAGGGCGACCATTACCCCCCATAGCAATGCATCCTGTACTCCAGCAGCCCAGAGTGCGGCTCCTGTGACTATGCCTAAACACGTATTGATAACGCTCACGGTCAGTATGTACCGTGATAGCTCACGCTGAACCTCATTAAGCAGAGAGTCCGCCGCCTGTTTATCCTGCTTCTGGCTGAAGCTGCTCATAAAACTGGAGTAGAGCAAAGGGCCGAACACCAGCATGAAAACAACAAGTATCAGAAAGGTGAAGAACTGAGTCAGCATCACAGGTGTGGCTCCCAGTACCTGAATCATCAACTCAATACCGCCTTGCTTGAAGCGGTCAGATACCGCGTTCTGATCAGGTTCTGGTTCGGGTTTTGGCGGTTCGGGTTCATCTTTGCTGAACCAGCCGAACCAACCGCCGCTCTCTTTCTCTTTGACGGGAGTCTGTGGCTGTTGTTCGGTCGGTGATAGTTTCTCACTGATTTCGTCGAGTTCGGCGGTCAATTGATTAGATAGTTCTGGAATGCGTTCAGCCCAGCGCTCTGCAGGCTCTACCAGTTGCATGCCGAGTAAGGTGAAAGGAACACCTAGCATGGCGAGCAGTAACAGTGCCGAGAAGGATCGAGGCACGTAGAAGCGCTTGAGTAGTCTGACTACGGGGCTGAGAAGCAAGGCAAACAGCGCCGCCACTATGATGGGCAGAAATAGTGTTTGGGCAAAATATAAGGTATAGAAAACGACAAACGCCGTGAGCCAGTACATCACCATTTGCATTGATGTCAGCCGCTTCTTTTCTGGCGGTGTGTTTTCTTCAGTTGCCTGAGGATGCAACTGTTTAAGTTGACTCATTCACCGCCACCAAATTGTTGGCCCAGTGCGAAGGCATCGCGTGTGAAAGGAACA
This sequence comes from Thalassolituus sp. UBA3500, assembly GCF_002377545.1. NCBI lineage: Bacteria > Pseudomonadati > Pseudomonadota > Gammaproteobacteria > Oceanospirillales > Oceanospirillaceae > Thalassolituus > Thalassolituus sp. UBA3500. The sequence continues at coordinate 70,621 of NZ_DFQB01000032.1, forward strand.
AGTTGGCTGCCTTTGATGCTTAATGCAGAAAGACGAGCAGGGCCAAGAAAACCCACAAGTGCACCCGCGACGGCGCCGGTGCCTATTAACCAGACAGGCGGAACCTGTTTCAGTGTGTCGTGTGAATCTTTGGCTAACACGCCGATGGCTTTGGTTCTGAGTGTCAGTTGTTCATCGAGTTGATCGAGTTGGTTGATCAGAGTCTGACGCTTCACCGGATACCTCCTGTACGAGTCGACGTGCCTGTGATTTGGTGCGTCTGAAGCCGATACCGCTGCGAAAACGTTTTCTCAGTGATAGCAATGTGGCACAGAGCGAAAACTGAAGCAGAGTGACACCCGAGATTGCCCATGTTACCGACCCAGAGACGCTGTAAATCGTCCAGGCAATCAAGCCGCTGAAAGAAATCCAGGCCAGAATAATGGCAGGTACGATGGCTAACCATGTAATGAGTAATCTTCGAGTATCGTCGACCGTCAGCTGCATTTCGAGCCTGAATATTTCAGACAATTCTTTTGCAGCGGTTGTGGTCTGGCCAGACAGCGCTGACAGTTGTTCTGTCAGCGCCTGAGCGAGAGCTTCCTGTTCGCTCTTTTCTGGCTTTTTATCGCTTTCGTGGTTCATTTACGCGAAAGAACCTTTGATGCCAGAAAGCCTGCAGCAAATGCGATACCGGCGGTCACCAGCGGCTTGTCTTTCATGTAGCCAGTGGCCTGGTCGGCAAGTTCTGATGCTTTGTCTTTGCCTTTCAGTAGCTGTTCGGTGGCGTCATTTTTTACATCAACACCGGCTGATTCTGCTGCAACTTTAAAGTGATTTTTGGCATCGATCAGCTTGTTGTAGGCCTCTGATACTGCCTCACGACTTGCGGCTAGCTCTTCTTGCTTATCGGCAGAATTATTCGCTGATTTTGAGTTTGCAGTAGCCATAAAACGTCTCCTTTTTGAGGATGATTTCGGGATATTCCCGGCGGTGCAGTCTCTTGCTGCTTATTTTGTGACTGAGCGTTTGGCAAAGAGTTCAGGAAATTTTTGTAGGGTGGGTTTTCTGAAGGGAGTAGGAGTAGCAAAAAGTATTAAAGAAAAAGCTGTCATTCAGGCTGTTATCACGTTTTTTCTAACGGTAAACAGCGCTGCTTCAGGGGACTGATCACGGGTCGGTTTACTGAGAGTAGGGCTGGGGGTTTATTCTTCGTCCCGCTCCAGAAATGCGAAGCTCATAAAGCTGCTGAAGAAGAATATTCCAAGAATCGCAGCGACATTTTCTGCGGCCAACATCAGAACGCCACTGATGATCCAGCCTGTTTTTACTTGCTCCAGGCGCTTGCGATAGGTCTCAGTTCGGGTCCATTCAATGTCTGGGTGATTTTCAGGTACTTTATAAAACCGGCGGATCTTACTGATCAGGTTGAACGATGGCATCTCTCTCTCCCGCTTGTCTCTTTTCAGAGTAGGTTCACTTTTCAGCGTAGGCCATATGACAAGTGTTTACAGAAGAGATGCAGCTATACAGCTATTTGTTCTATTAACCGGGGAGTGATAGATGCCCCACTTCTGAACCAAAGTGGGGCAGGAAGGGACGGGTCAGACCCGGTAAGTGGCCTTGGTCATGACTTTTGAAAGAGCCGTCATTCCAAGTTTTACCGGCAGTGGAAAGCGTGCTCCGCCGGCTTCAATGGCGCTGGTCGCGTGTTTTGCTTCGTCTTCGAGCATCTGCAGTAATACAGCTTTGCTCTTCTCGTCCTGCGTTGGCAGCGAGGTCATGTGTTTGCTCAGATGGCTACAGACCTGCTCTTCGGTGGCGGCAACAAAGCCGAGGCTGACTTTATCGCTGATTTTGCCAGCGATGGCACCAATGCCGAAGGAGAGGGCATAAAACGCAGGATTCAGGCGACTGGTGTGGCTGCCGAGATCTTTAATGCGTTCTTCGCACCAGACCAGGTGATCGATTTCTTCATCCGCCGCTTCTTCCATGGCCTCACGCACTTCTGGCAGCTTTGCGGTTAACGCCTGACCCTGGTACAGGGCCTGTGCACAGACTTCGCCGGTATGATTAATACGCATCAACCCGGCAGCGTGCTGTCGTTCCTGCTCTGACAGTTCACTGTACTCACGACTTTGCGCAGGCGAAGCTCGCTCAGCGGTGGCCGCGCCGGGAACCAGCGTTCTCAGCGCCTGGTCGGCATTGGTGATGAGTTTATCGAACAGAGAAAATTGTCGTTTGGCGGTCATGAAGGTCACCTTCTTTGAATCTGGTGACCATTTTACCCTATTGAGTGCAGCCCTGCATGATGCAGGTCAGTAGGCCGGTGTGCGCCGCTTCTGGAGGATAGCAAGTGCTTCCCGCAGGCGGTTACCACTTGCAGGCTTGGCAATCACATAATCGATACCTGCCGCTGAAGCACTGCGTTCGACACTGTTGGTACTCAGCCCGGTCAGCATCAGGTTGGCGGGTTTACGACGAATCTCTTCGTCTGAGCGGATGCGCTCTGCTAATTGCAGGCCTGACATCACTGGCATGTCGTGATCAATAATGACGATGTCATAGGGGGTGCCATTGCGATGCTCTGTGCGCAGCATGGCCAGAGCCTCTTTGCCACTGTAGGTGCTGTCTGAGTTCACTCCCCAGCGTTTCAGCTGCTTTTCGATGACTGAGCGCAGTGTGGCATTATCGTCAACGATGAGGACGTTCAGGCCCTTAAGAGAAGAGTCCTGTTCTTTTGGCGAGAGGTCTTCGCTGGTATCGGTCTGCATCGGTATGAATAGGGTGACGGAACCGCCCTGGCTGCTCAGGCTTTCGATATCCAGCGTGCCGCGCATATGGCGTATAAGGCCTCTTACAACCGTTAGATTCCAGGTGTGTGGGTCGTTGCCGTCCACTTTGGTGTTTCCCGGTTGCAGCATGCGGAAAAGGGATTCCAGTTCTTGCTGCTTGATCACAGTGCCACTTATCTGAAGTTGAAGGCGCAGTCCTTGCGCTTGCTCTCCGCAGTAGTACGAGGCATACACCGTCAAAGCACCATGCTCGGTGTACGCCAGCGTGCGTGACAGCAGGTTGTAAAACACGGATAACAGTCTGTTCCGGTCACACAGTAGCCGCCCCGGAAAGTCGTCAGACAGGTCGAGAATCAACTCAACCTGCTTACGTGCTGCTTCTTGCTGGAAGTGCCCCAGGGTGCGGTTGAGAAGGTTAATAACGCGCACGGGTTTGATATCAAGGAAGACCTCTCGGGCTTTGAGTTTTCCAAGATCTGAAAGCTCGTTAACCAGCACCAACAGATCATTGCCAGCCATCTTGATGGTTTCAAGGTGATCACGTTGAGTGATGGAGAGCGGGGTGTCGGTGAGCAGTTCGCTCATGCCGATGACGCCGTTAATGGGGGTTCTGAGTTCGTGGCTGATCTGCCCCATCGTCTCGGGTGGAATCCCCGGCTGCCCACTGATTTCGCGGTGGCTATACTTGGCGCTGATTGCGCGCTGTGAGAAAAACAGACCGGCAGCCGCGGACAGTGGCAGAAGAAAGACCAGCATCTGTTCAGTCAGTGGCATGTTGATCAGGTTCATCTTGTGCATCAGCGTAACGACCATTCCCAGACCGATCACGATGGCGGCGCTGCGTAGGTACACATGAGACTCAGGGTGCTTGCTGCGATAAACCGTCGTCAGCAAGACAGTAAGCAGCTGAACCAGGGTCGTAGTGATATAAAGGAGTAACTCCGTTTGATAGCTGGGCGTAAATACATCACTCAGCAGAATAGCGACCTGAGCTGCAATATTCATCTTGATCAGAGCGCGAATCCAGTTCTGTCGCCAGTTGAGCTTCAAGAGAGCCAAGAGCTGGGCGATCAGGATACCGCCTATCGAAAACGTTTCGATGCAGCCATTTGGGAGATACATGTTGATGGGCAGGTCGACACTGATACCCACGCTCGCGGGAACAAAAAACATGACCGACACTGAGCACATTATGCCCGCGGTGAGCATACCTTTATCGCCACGAGCGAAAGCGAAGAGAAAGTACAACAAAACCAGAGATACCAGCCCCAGAAGCGCACCGGTTAACAGGTTACTGACACGCTCTATCAGATTGAACTGATCCAGGCTCTTCAGAGCAATACGGGTCGTCATCAAGGCATCAGTTTCGAGACGTATAAGATAACTGTTGGTTGCTTTGCTTCCCAGGCTCAGGCTGAAGACGTGTGCCTGACTTAAAGACCCTTGCGGTTGCGGAGCATTCAGCTCGAGTGGCTGACCCGGGTTGGATATATTAAATACCCGGACTGAGTCGATACGCGAATTTGACAGCGTCAGCATGGAATCCATTTCCTGGGCAAATGGGTTCAGTACTGACATGCGTATCCAGACGACGCCAGAGGTCGCCCCCCGCTTAAGTGAAACTGTGTGCGTTGGCGTGAAACTCAGTTGACGATCGCTGGCTAATATCTGAGTCAGGCTTAGAGAGGCCGATGTGTCTTCGTAGAAAGCGGTATACGGAGTAATTGTCTGGCTGAAAGAACCTTCAGGAAGAATAATCGGACCAATGGCTGATGCGCGCATCGATACGAGCAACAAGAGCGTGGTCAGTATCAGGCAGTGAAGAATACGATTGGAAACGTGTTGAGCGGTCATTACTGCAGTGATCCCTCACCAGAATGCTTGGCGTTTAACAGCTTAAATCAAGGGCCAGCTAGGCTGGCCCTGCTGGGTCTCAAGACCCTGAGAACAATAGGGCAATCAGCCGTTTTCGTTCTCGCGTGCTACAGCACGATAACCGATATCGGAACGGCAGAACATACCTTCCCATGAGACCAGTTTTACCAGCTCATACGCTTGTGCCTGAGCTTCGCTGACGGAGTTGCCGAGAGCAGTTGCACACAGCACACGACCACCGGCAGTCACTACCTCGCCATTCTCATTCAGTTTAGTCCCGGCATGGAAGACTTTACGGTCGGTGCCGTCATCCGCAGGCAAAGAAATAACATCGCCTTTCGGGTAGTCGGCCGGGTAGCCTGCGGCTGCCAGAACCACACCGAGTGATGGGCGCGGGTCCCACTCTGCATTTTCAGTATCAAGCTTACCTTCGAGAGCAGCGAGACAGTGAGCAACCATATCAGACTGCATGCGCAGCATGATGGGTTGAGTTTCTGGGTCACCGAAGCGGCAGTTGTACTCAATGACTTTAGGTGCGCCAGACTCGTCGATCATCAGACCGGCGTACAGGAAACCTGTGTAATCATTGCCTTCAGCGGCCATGCCTTCAACCGTCGGCATAATGACTTCGCGCATGATGCGCGCATCGATTTCTGGCGTGACAACAGGAGCAGGAGAGTAAGCACCCATGCCACCGGTGTTAGGGCCAGTATCTTTATCGCCAACACGCTTGTGATCCTGGCTGGTGGCCATTGGCAGAACGTTCTTACCATCGACCATGACGATGAAAGACGCTTCTTCGCCCGCGAGGAACTCTTCGATCACAACACGACAACCAGCATCGCCGAAAGCATTGCCAGACAGCATGTCTTTTACGGCTTCTTCCGCTTGTTCCAGAGTTTCTGCAACGATGACGCCTTTACCAGCGGCCAGACCATCGGCCTTAACAACGATAGGCGCGCCCTTCTCTCGCAGGTAAGCCAGTGCTGGCTCAACTTCGGTGAAGTTCTGGTATTCAGCGGTAGGGATCTGATGACGTGCCAGGAAGTCTTTAGTGAATGCTTTTGAACCTTCCAGCTGCGCAGCGCCTTTTTTAGGGCCAAAGATCTTCAGGCCAGCGGCTTCAAACTGATCTACCACACCGTCGACCAGAGGAGCTTCTGGGCCAACAATCGTCAGGCCAACTTCGTTTTCTTTCGCGAAAGCTTCCAGTGCATCGAAATCCAAAACGTCGATGGCAACGTTTTCGATGTTGTCTTCGATCGCTGTGCCAGCGTTGCCCGGAGCAACGAATACTTTTTCAACCAGCGGAGATTGTAGAGCCTTCCAGGCCAGAGCGTGTTCACGACCACCACTGCCAATTACTAAGATTTTCATAGCTGACTTCTCTTATTGCGGGTCTGAAACGCTCCTGAGCGGTGTTAAAACCTTTGTCAAAATGCTCATGTACTAAAGTACACTCCGCTTTTTCCTCAGGTTTTGCCTTGCTCAGAAACCTTTCATCTCCCGGGGCTACAACGCCCAATTCTCTTCAATGCGACACCGCATTAAATTCGTTGTCGCAAAATTTTAATTTCCACCGCTTAAGCTCGATCGCTTTCTTTCATAAAGAAGCGTTACCTACGGTGCAGTAGCTCCGTATTAATCAGTGCCTAAAGTGGCGCATACCCGTAAACACCATTGCAATGCCTGCCTCGTCGGCGGCTGCAATCACTTCCTCGTCACGAATCGAACCACCCGGCTGGATAATCGCTTTAATGCCCGCTTTCGCCGCGTTATCAATACCGTCACGGAACGGGAAGAAAGCGTCAGATGCCATTACTGCACCTTCAACCTGCAGACCTGCGTGTTCTGCTTTAATTGCTGCGATACGCGCTGAGTTTACGCGGCTCATCTGACCAGCGCCTACACCGACAGTCTGGCGATCTTTGGCATAAATAATGGCGTTCGATTTAACGAATTTAGCGACTTTCCAGGCGAAGATCAGATCGTTCAATTCAGCTTCGGTCGGCGTACGCTTAGTAACAACTTTCAGGTCGTCGGCCGTGATCATGCCGTTGTCGCGATCCTGAACCAGCAGGCCACCATTCACGCGCTTGTAGTCAAAACCTTCAACGCGCTCTGCAGACCATTCGCCACATTCAAGCAGGCGAACATTCTTCTTCGCTTCGACAACTGCGATGGCTTCGGCTGAGACTTTTGGCGCGATGATGACTTCAACAAACTGACGGTCAACGATGGCTTGTGCAGTGTCGCCATCCAGCTCACGGTTGAAGGCGATGATGCCACCAAATGCTGACTCGCTGTCGGTTGCGTAAGCCAGGTCATAGGCTTTGCGGATGCCGCCTTCGTCGTCAGGCACAACGGCTACACCACATGGGTTAGCGTGCTTAACGATCACACAAGCTGGCTTGGTGAATGATTTAACGCATTCAAGCGCTGCGTCTGTGTCAGCGACATTATTGTATGACAGCTCTTTACCCTGAATCTGCTTCGCGGTAGCGATAGAGGCTTCAGCCGGGTTGGCTTCAACGTAGAAAGCCGCTTTCTGGTGTGGGTTTTCGCCGTAACGCATGTCCTGCGTTTTGATGAACTGGCTGTTGAAGGTACGTGGGAATGCGTCACGCTTATCAACGCTCAGTACTTCCGCAGTCTGGTCAATGGTGCCCAGGTAGTTAGCAATCATGCCGTCATAAGCAGCAGTGTGCTCGAACGCTTTCAGCGCCAGGTCGAAACGCAATTTAGCCGTCAGACCCTGGTGTGCATTGATTTCCTGCAGAACCTGATCGTAATCAGAGGCGTTTACCACGATACCAACGTGCGCGTTGTTTTTCGCGGCTGAGCGAACCATGGTCGGACCACCGATGTCGATGTTTTCGATGGCCACAGGGAGGTCGCAATCAGGGCGAGCAACGGTCGCTGCAAATGGGTAGAGGTTCACTACCACCAGATCAATCGGGTTGATGTGATGTTCATGCATGACTTCATCATCCTGACCGCGACGACCAAGAATGCCACCGTGAATTTTAGGGTGCAGTGTTTTAACACGGCCATCCATCATTTCAGGAAATTCTGTGTAGTCTGACACCTCAACGGCTGGGATGTTGTTGTCTACCAGCAGCTTATAAGTACCGCCCGTTGACAGGATTTCTACACCTGCCTGAGTCAGTGCGTAAGCGAATTCTACGATTCCGGTTTTGTCGGAAACGCTGATAAGGGCGCGTCGGATTTGTGTGATTTCAGTCATTGTCATCTTAACTAGTCGGGAAGTGAAAACGGCTGATTATCTCAGCCGTCTGAAAACGTTATATCGGGCGTTGCTCAGAGCATGCCGTATTGCTTAAGTTTTTTACGCAGCGTGCCGCGGTTGAGGCCCAGTACAATGGACGCTTTGGTCTGGTTGTCGCGGGTGTAACGCATAACGGTTTCCAGCAGCGGTGCTTCAACTTCTGCCAGAACCATTTCATACAGCTCGGATACTGGCTGGCCATCCATAGCATCAAAATAATTCTTGAGCGCGATCTCAACGCTCTCACGCAGTGTGTGTGTCGAGTCTGCGATGGTGGTGAAATGGTTCTCGGAGTTCGCTGGTTCTGTCACTGGTTCAACCTGTCTGATAATTGCTTCTGAGCTCATGCTGCTGCTTCCTTCCTTAACGATGGATTACGGAAATACTCCGCAATCGATTCCATCTGTGCGGTGGGACTGTCTAATTGATTAAACTGTTTCCGGAAACTGTTGCCCGGCTGGCTCTTCAGGTACCAGCTGACGTGTTTCCGTGCGATGCGTACCCCTAAGTACTCACCGTAAAAATCGTAGAGAGAAACCAGATGTCGCTGCAGAATCGTTTCTACTTCGTGCAGATCTGGTGCTGCGAGTTCGTTTCCTGTGTTGAGGAAATGAACGACCTCTCTAAATATCCAGGGTTGTCCCTGGGCGGCGCGACCGATTAATACCCCGTCGGCGCCGGTATAGTTCATCACTTCCGCGGCCTTGCGGGCGCTGGTGATGTCGCCGTTCGCGAACACGGGCAACGACGTGCTGGCTTTTACGTCACGAATGGTGTCGTACTCAACGGTGTTGGCATAGCCACACGCGCGGGTACGTCCGTGAACCGCCAGAGATACAATGCCTGCGGCTTCTGCAATTTCGGCGATGCGCACGGCATTGCGGGAGTCAGGACTCCAGCCCGTGCGGATTTTCAGGCTGACAGGAACATCGACGGCTTCAACTGTGGCCTGCAATATATCTTTCACTAAGGCTTCATCGCGCAGTAATGCGGAGCCAGCAGCCTTGTTGCACACTTTTTTCGCCGGACATCCCATATTGATGTCGATAATCTGAGCGCCGTTCTCAACATTGAAGCGGGCGCTGTTGGCCATGATTTCCGGGTCGCCACCGACGATCTGAACGGCAATTGGTTCGGGCTCTCCGGTGTGGTCCAGGCGCAGTTTCGACTTACGCGTGTTGCGCAATTCGGGCTTGCCAGAAACCATTTCGCCGACGACCAGTCCTGCACCTAATTCTCGGCAGAGCTGGCGGAACGGGCGGTCGGTGACTCCCGCCATAGGAGCCAGAACCACGGGGTTCGGTAGCGTGTAAGGGCCAATTGAGGGCATAGAAGACGGTGGCCTTCTGGTTAAAAAGTGTGCTGAAAAAGAGGCGCTATGATACTCCCAACCCCTTTATGAATAAAGGGAAAACTGCGCATATTTTGCGCAATTTCAGCATTGACTTTTACTGGTTGGGGCGTATGTAAATCTGACGACTGACGGCTTCTGGGCCGGGGTTGATCACTTCAATTGCGATATGAACAGGCACTCGTGATTGCATCAGATCGCCCGGCATGACGTCTCCTGCAAGGTACTCCTCAGGCGAGAAAGTGCGCTGCGCGACAATTCGATCATTGAGGTCTCGGAACTCGAGCTCAAGGTCAGGGTATGGCTGTGCGTAACCGGCACTGTTTGTCAGCAGAGTGTCGATGACCAATGCATCGGCAATGCTGCGGTGGGGGTTGAATACTGTGTTAGCGGCGCGTATCAGGCTTGTGTCCTGAATGCCCGGTAATTGACAGCCAGCAAGATCACACACGGCGGTATAGACTGGACGCAACTGTTCATTCTTCGCCAGTGTGTCCATGCGGAACCAGCCGATCTGAGCCACGGCGATCACAATCATTATCGCAGCACCGATTGACCAGAGGCCTGTGTAGTTGCTTGGTTTCTGCTGTTCCAGCTCCAGCGGGTCCAGCTCGGCGGTGGGTATATCAAGATTGATGCCCTGACTGAAGTTCAGGTTGCCATCCAGGGTTTCGGTTTCATATTGTGCGTCGGTAAAACCTGCAAAGTCAGTTTCGCTGCTGTTTTGGGTCGTCGAGCTTGCCTGGAATGTGTCCGGGTAGGCAATCTCTTCGACAATTGGCTCAGGTTCTGCAATCAGATCCTCTTCGGTGTCGTCGGCATAGCTATCATAATAGTCGTCGGTGTAGCCTTCATCGTGGGACGCAGTCTCCATCCCCCCTGGTAAGTTCACTTCGCTGGTGGATTGCTTACCACTGTTGCGGTTGTGGATGTCAGTAAAAGAGAACTCTTCGCCTTGTTCAAAGGCCTCTATCGTATCCAGGTCAGGCGCAGTCAGGTCGTCTTTGGTTGATGGCGTCTCAGGTTCCTGATTGATCAGGTCCAGTGCCCACTTATCTTCGTACTGGCTATCATCGTGCTCGTCGGGCGTTGAGGCGAGAATATCTGAGTAATCGTCCGATACCAGATCTTCGAGGTTTTCGAGCAGGCTGTCGTCGGTATCCGTCGGAGCCTTTTTTTCTTCGCCAATCAGGTCTGCAAGCGCGTTGCCCGGTTCCATATCGTCGTGGATGAGGAAATCGTCATCAGCGTCATCAGCGTTTTCGTCATCAATGTTTTCCAGCAATTCATCCAGTGAAGTGCTGTCTTCGCTGGCCTCGGCAACCGCATCGTCGAGCAGGCTGGCAAAGTCATCGTCTGAGCTCTTATAGGGAGAGTCATCAGGCGCGTCAGAAATAAAATCGACCGGCGCCGAATCATCATCCCGTTCAGGAATGAAAGGTACCTCTTGTTGTGGCGTAAAAGGTACTTGCTGCTCGGGCACATCGGGTATTTCAGCGGGCTCGGTCGCTGGAATATCCGCAGGCGGTGCTGGAGGCAGTTCTTCGGGTTCTTCAACGTCAGGCAGCGGAAGTTCGTCCGGTATCTGCTCGGGTGCCTCTTCCGGTAGTTTAGGCTCCGCGGGCTCTCTGTGAGGGAACTCTATTTCTGGAGAATCGCTATCGGGCAGATCAATTTCAGGCGTCTGTGTGTCTGGCCTGGTGATATCCGGGTTGGAAATTTCCGGTGTATCCGTCGATGGCAGTGGCGATTCATCCGGCGTGCTGGTTGGCAGATCAGGCTGATCTGCCGCCATAATGTCAGCGATGACGTCCGGGATGTCTTTGGCATTACCATCAGAATCATCTAATACGCTGCTGACATCAAACGCTGTGATGTCGTCTGTTACAAACGGTTCGGTTTCTTCAGTCGGAAACTCGTCAGGCTGATGCTCGTCCTTGTCATTATTTCTGCGCTCGGTGTTTCTGTGCTCTTGATTTATAGAGGGCGCATGAATAATACCGTCGTCCGAAATAAGCATAGAATCTTCGAGGTCCAGCTCATCGTCGGTCGTGTCTTCGTGATCTTCTTCTGAGAGGTCGATCAGATGGTTTGCGACGGCGGATTTTTGCTGTGCGGCGCGTGATGGAGACAGGGGTTCAAATTCAAAAATCTTCGCCGTAGGCTGCTCTGGCTCTGGCTCTGGCTCTGGCTCTGGCTCTGGCTCATCGTCGGCGAAGGTAAACGCGAAAGATTGCGGCTCGGGCTTAGTGTCGGTCGCGGTATCATTGGCATGATCGCTGACCGGCTCAGTCACGGTTTCGGCTGAGGTTTCCTCCGCAGGGAGCGTCTCTTGGGGGGCTGGTTGTGCTTCTTCACGTTCGCCGACAAAGTATTCTGTGGCGTTAAATACCTGCAGGCAGGAGCCGCACCGGACATAGCCGTTTGCTGCCTCCAGCTGCTCATCGCCCACCCGAAAGCTGGTCTGGCAATGAGGACAACGGGTTACCTGCGTAAACAACATCATTTCAGCGTTTTATCCCTGTGAGTACGACCCAGTCGCCTTCTTGCTCCGGTGCGTTCATTTCAAACCATTGACCGTAGCACTGGCTGATGGTCTCGGCTTGTTCTGCCAGCAGGCCGGATAAGGCGAGTTTACCACCGCTACGTGTCAGTCCTGCAATGGTTGGCGCCAATTGCTCAAGCGGGCCAGCTAATATGTTTGCGACCATAATATCGGCCTGCAGTTCAGGCGTATTCTCTGGTAGATAGATTTCATATTGGTCACGGCTGATGCCGTTGCGGTTAGCGTTGTCTTCGGTGGCCAGTAGCGCCTGCGGGTCGATATCCGTGCCTGCCATGTGATTGGCACCTAAAAGCAGGGCAGCGATACCCAGAATCCCGCTGCCGCAGCCAAAGTCGACGACCAGTTCGCCGCCTTTTACTTCACGATCGAGAAACTTCAGACACAGCGACGTGGTTGGGTGGGTGCCGGTACCGAAGGCAAGACCCGGGTCGAGCAGGAGGTTAACCGCATCCTTCTGCGGAGGCTCTTTCCAGCTCGGACATACCCAGAGTCGTTCGCCGAACTGCATTGGATGGTAGTTATCCATCCATTCTCGCACCCAGTCTTTGTCTTCGAGGATCTCGATCTTATGACGAGGCAGGTCTGCTTTGGCTTTCAGAAAAAATACGCTGTTCAGTTCTGCACTGAGTTCGGCGGGGTCTCGTGTTGCCTCAAAGAGGCCGATGACACAGGTTTCGTCCCAGACGGGGGTCGTGCCCAGTTCGGGTTCGAGAATCGGCTGGTCAGCATCATCTTTCAGTGTGACAGACAGCGAGCCGCACTCCATCAGAGTGTCTTCGACTTTGCTTACCCATTCGCTGTTGGTATGAATTCGGATCTGGATCCAGGACATGATTATGCGTTTACCTGTGTAATGGCAGCCTGCAGCGCCAGTTCGTAGCCTTGTACACCCAACCCACAGATGACGCCCTGAGCGATGTCTGACAGGTACGAGTGCTGACGGAATGGCTCGCGAGCATGCACATTAGAAATGTGTACTTCAATGAAGGGGATTGCCACGCCAGCAAGGGCATCGCGAATCGCTACGCTGGTGTGAGTGAAGGCACCCGGGTTGATAAGAATAAAGCGGGTGCCGTCGTCGCGTGCGGCGTGAATCCGGTCGATCAGGATGTGCTCGGCATTGCTTTGCAGCTGCTCCAGCTCATGTCCGGCGGCTTCAGCAGCAGGGCGCAGCGTTTGCTCAATGTCCGCCAGCGTGGTTGAACCGTAAATATGGGGTTCACGGGTGCCGAGCAGGTTCAGGTTAGGCCCTTGCAGAAGGAGTATGCGTGACATGGTTGTATCCAGATGCGTGTGTTTCTGCTGCGAGTTTGCCGAAAAAGCGCCGCAGCGTCCAGCGGGCGGGCCCTGAGCGAGTGATTGAAAGCGAAAATGCTGGGAACGTCTATAGTTTATACAGCCCCTGATTCTGGTCTGTTGGGCGTTCATTGTTTACCCGAGCCTGGCATTACTGTTCATGAAGCTGAAACGTCTGACTACTGCTTTGTCTGAAAAGCTATTCTGGAGTTCGTTGCTGATATCAGCGACTCTGGTGGCTGACGTGAATCAGTGGGTTCCAGAGGATCTGGTGGCGCGGGCTGAAAAAGAATACGACTACAGCGCTGGCCGTCGTATCGAAGACTGGCGTCGCATGATGGAGCGGGTGGCCAACTATCCGGAAGACAGAAAACTTGAAGAGGTCAATTACTTCTTTAATAAACGTGTGCCTTTTTATAACGATGATAAACACTGGGGAAAGATCGACTACTGGGCGACTCCCTATGAGGCACTGGGTACCAATGGTGGCGACTGCGAAGACTACGTAATCGCAAAGTATTACACCCTGTCTAAAATCGGGGTGGATGTCTCAAAGCTGCGTATCACCTATGTTAAGGCGGTGCGTTTGAATCAGGCACATATGGTACTGACGTATTTCCCCACCCCTGATGCCATTCCTCTGGTGCTTGATAATCTGATCAATCAGATACGTCCTGCCAGTAAACGTCCGGATCTTGATCCGGTTTACAGCTTCAATGCGAATGGAATGTGGCTCGACAAAATGAAGGGGCAGGGGATACTGTTGGGAGACCCCAACAAACTTGATTTATGGACGGACCTTCGGGTCCGGATGAATAACCTAGGTATGGACTTATAAGCTCATGACACTCAGACAACAATTTTCTCTACTCGCCAGTCTGCTGGTCGTCGTGTTGCTGGCAGGAAACCTGGTCGTTACTGTGATCAATGGACGTGATTACTTCGAACAGCAGCTTAACGGTCGGGCGTATGATGCGGCTACCTCTCTGGCGCTTTCTATGTCGCAGATTGATGCAGATGACTCTGTGCAGCAGACCCGTCTGATGGACGTGCTCTTTGATCGCGGATTTTTTGAAGACATCACTTTTGCCCGGACCGACGGTGAAACTCTTCATCGTCGCGCTCGTGAAGCGTTCAGCAGCGGCGGTGCGCCTGAATGGTTCCAGAAACTGGTGCCCCTTGAGCTTATCCCGGCCGAGGCCGACGTCACCCGAGGCTGGCAACGCCTGGGTACGGTTACCGTCATCAGTCATGCGGATTTTGCGTACCGCGACCTGTGGGGCATGATCAGTGCTGAAATGATCTGGTTCGCCTGGGTGCTGCTGATTGCGCTGGTGGCGTTGCAACTGCTACTGCGCTTGTTGTTCAGATCGTTGGTTCGGGTTGAGCAGCAGGCTCTGGCGATATCCGAACGTGATCTTCAGGTGCAGGAGAACATTCCCCGCGCGCGCGAACTGCGCCGTGTCGTGGAGGCCATGAATAAAATGGTGCGTAAGCTACAGGCAATTTTCGCTGAGCAGGCTGAAATGACCGAGCGGCTGCGCGAAGAGTCGTATCTTGATGCGCCTACGGGTCTGCTCAACCGTCGGGGCTTTGATCAGCAGTTTGGGCATATCCTGTCTCGCGATGATGAACACAGCGGCGTGCTGGTTATTATGCAGATTCAGAATTTTGCTGAATTCAACCTGAATGCGGGCCGTCAGGCTGGTGATGATTTATTGGCTTTGCTGGGTAAGTCGCTTGAACAATGGCGCACGGATTACCCGCACAGTTTATTAGGGCGCCGTGCCGGTGCCGATTTTTCTCTGTTTGTCCCTTGTGCTGATCGCACTCAGGCGGACGATATCGTACAGCAGGCGTTCAGTCTGATGAGCGTTTCAGCATTATCTCAGCGAAACGAACTCTGCTTCCATATGGGAGCTGTTTTCCTGCAGGGGGATCAGGATGACCCTGTGGATGCCTTCAGTCGTGCCGATGCCGCCTTGCGCCAGGCACAGCGTCAGCCCACGGCTAAGTATCAGTTGTACCAGCGCAGTGATTCTGAGTTTGATGAATGGACCGCAGGTGAATGGCGGACTTTGCTGAATACTGTTCTTGAAGAGCAGAGTATTCAGCTGCAATACCTGCCTGTGATTTCTAATCACGATCAGAAGCTGTTACAGGTAGAAGTGTTCAGCCGTGTGGGCTGGCAAGGGCAAACGCTATCTGCGGCTCGCTTCTGGCCAATGATTGAGCAGCACAGACTGGCCGCGCGTTTTGACCTGGTGGTGATTGAAAAAGTGTTCAACTCGATGGGCGGCCTTGATAAAAACGCCGAGCCGGTCCGCTTCTGCGTCAACCTGTCGCCTGCGTCTGTGCTGGATGAGAGTTTCCATCAGTCGCTGGCTGAGCTTCTTGCCCGATACCCTGAACAGGCGCGTCGTATCGCGCTTGAGGTACCGGAGTTTGCGCTGTACTCAGCAGAACACGCGATTGCCCGGCTTGCGCTGAAACTGCAACCTTTCGGTGTCGATGTCGGCATTGATCAGGTAGGCACGGGCACCATGGCATTCGCCTATCTGCAACGCTTGCCACTGGCCTATGTGCGTATCGACGGCAGTTTTAACCGCGGTGTGCATCTGGCACAGGATCATAAATTCTATATTCAGAGTATGGTTCAGATTGCACACAACCTGGACCTGTTGGTACTGGCGGAAGGGCTGGAAGAGGCTCCTGACGTCAATGCCGTGCGTCAGACAGGGGTTGATGGTCTGGGTGGCTATTACTTTACCCGACCATTAGACAGCCTCGAAGACGCGGTGAACTGGCGCCCGGCAGTGTGATAACCAGTCGCCTGTGCGACAATCTGCCGCTCTGAATACGCCGCTGTATGGCGTATTATCGAGCGTCTTCTGACTGTTGCAGGCAGAAGTCTGGTTTTGGTTGTAATTAAGGTTGTCCATGATGAAATTCTGTCTGAAATACGCCCTCGGTTTTGCGGTAACCGCGCTTGTCTCGATCTCTGCTTCTGCTGATTCTGTCATTATTAATGACCCGTATGTTCGTGAACCTGTTCCGGGGCGTAGCATGAGTGCTGCATTTATGACGTTGACCAACACCAGTAATGAACTGCAGCGCCTGGTTTCAGTATCGGCCCCATGGGCCAGCTCCATCGAGATCCACACACATTTGCACGAAGATGGCGTAATGAAAATGCGTCAGATCGACTCGCTCGAAGTCCCCGCAGGAGAGTCCGTGACGCTTGAGCCTGGTGGTCTGCATCTGATGTTATTTGGTCTGGAAACACCACTGACAAACGAGCTTCCTATGACCTTCTGTTTCGATAACTCAGAGTGCGTAGCACACACAGCACGTTTATTTTCTCCGATGTAAAACAGCTTTCGTAAATACTGATCTGAGTCAGTTTTCAGCAAGAAATAGACACTCAGGTATTATTTGCCGCTGGCCATAGGCTGGCGGCCTTGAGTATGTTCGGCGCTCACGATCGTTATGCCTGCAAGAGTTGTCTTTTTCATGAGTAATCGCCTTATTAATATCAGTCTTTGTGTCCTGGCTGTCGTTTTACTGACTTCTTTCTCTGCAATTGCGAGTGCTGACACTCCGTCTGCGGATAGCCCAGAGCAAGCGGCCAGATTACTGCAGCAGTTTGAAAATATTGTGGCTGACCCTGAAGCTCGCCAGAAGGCCAATGCACAAGGGCAGGAGCGAGCACAGTTCTGCTTCCGCTGTCATGGCAAGGACGGTAATTCCGTGCGCGACTATGTGCCGAATCTGGCCAGCCAGAATCCCGCTTATTTGTTTACTCAGTTTGAGAAGTTCGCCTCGGGAACACGCAAAAACTACGTGATGAGCAAACTGGCGGAAATCCTGAGCGCAGAAGAGCGCGTTGCGGTAGCTGTATACTTCGCAGATAAACCTGTAACCCCTCGCGATAACCGGCCCGAACCCGATATGAAAGGGCGGCAGGTGTATCAGTCGTTGTGCTTTGCCTGTCATGGTGACAAAGGGCATGGCAGTCACACGTATCCCCGGATTGCGGGTCAGCCGTACGAATTTCTTGAGAAGACATTGCTGAAGTTTAAGCAGGGCGATGAGTCGAGAAAGAATTCTCCGATGACTGCGGTCGTTGGCAATATGAGTGACGAAGACCTGAAGGCTGTCGCACGCTGGGTCGCGAATATGCCGTGATGGTATCATCCGCGCTGATTCAGATTTTCAGAGGCAGCGCGGATCATGGCATCAGCTTCACAGCAAACACATTGGCAGTTCTGGGTAGACCGGGGCGGCACCTTTACTGACATCGTTGCCTTAACGCCAGATCAACGGGTACTGACTTACAAACTCTTATCCGAGAACCCCGATCATTATGCGGATGCAGCCGTTGAGGGGATTCAGCGCCTGCAGGCTCGCCACCCTGATTTACCGACCGATATTTCGTCAGTGCGTATGGGCACGACTGTCGCTACCAATGCTCTGCTTGAGCGCAAAGGAGAGCCGACGGTTCTTCTGATCAGCAAAGGGCTACGGGACCAGCTGGATATTGGTTATCAGACCCGCCCTGATATTTTTGCGACCAATATTCATTTACCTGAACCACTCTATGACCGAGTTTACGAAGTCTCTGAACGCGTTCGGGCTGATGGCACGGTGGAGTTTGCTCTCGATGAAGAAGCGACTCTTGTTCAGCTTCAGGAAGCCTATGATCAAGGGTTCCGGTGTGTCGCGGTTGTGTTGATGCATGCATACCGTTATCCGGCGCACGAAAAACGCATTCGCGAAATTGCTCAGCATATTGGCTATACCCAGATTTCTCTCAGTCATGACGTCAGCCCTCTGGTCAAAATTGTTCCGCGTGGCCAGACAACCGTCGCCGATGCTTATCTCTCTCCTGTGTTGCGTCGTTATGTGAACCAGGTGGCAGAGGCATTATCGGCCTCTCAGAGTGTTGATCTTGAGTTTATGCAGTCTAACGGTGGGCTCGCCAAAGCCGAAGTGTTTCAGGGGCGTGATGCGATTCTGTCGGGCCCCGCAGGCGGTGTTGTCGGTATGGTGCGGACGGCGGAAGCCGATGGCTTTGAGCGCATCGTCGGGTTTGATATGGGAGGCACCTCAACGGATGTCAGTCACTACGCAGGGACGCTTGAGCGCGAAACTGAAACTGTCGTGAACGGCGTGCGTTTGCGAGTACCCATGATGAATATTCATACGGTCGCGGCCGGTGGCGGTTCTATCGTCCGCTTTGCCGATGGCCGTCTACAGGTAGGGCCAGAATCTGCCGGAGCCTATCCGGGGCCCGCCTGTTATCGCAATGGCGGCCCTCTGACCGTCACTGATTGCAACCTGTTGCTGGGGCGGGTGAATCCAGCATTTTTTCCTTCTGTGTTTGGTCCAGAGCAGAATCAGCCGTTGGATCTCGATACTGTGCAGGCACAATTTTCTGAATTGGCTGAGCAGGTCACCGAGGCAACAGGGCATCTATGGACGACTGAGCAACTTGCAGAAGGTTTTCTGAATATTGCCGTCGAGAGCATGGCCGCTGCGGTTAAGAAAATTTCAGTACAGCGTGGCTACGACGTACAGGACTATGCCTTTAGTGCATTTGGTGGCGCAGGTGGCCAACATGCGTGTGCGGTTGCTGCTGCCCTGGGAATAAGTACGGTCTATCTGCATCCCATGGCGGGCGTTTTATCTGCCTATGGTATTGGTATTGCCGATCAGCGCTGGTTAGGTGAAGAGGCGGTTGAAAAAGAACTGTCAGTGGCCGCAGCAGAAATCAGGCAGCGAGTGAAAAATCTATCGTCTGCGAGTCCACTGGCTGGCGACTGCACTGTGCGGGTTTACCTGCGATATGAAGGCTCGGACACCCCTTTGCTGGTTGATTGGATCAATGAGGCCGACGCCAGAGCGTCGTTTGAAATACAGCACAAACAATTATTCGGATTTATATACCCTGAGAAAAGCGTCTTGCTGGATGCATTGCAGGTCGAAGTGACCGTGGCAGGGGCAATATTGCCTGAAGCGGATTTACCAAAGGTATCGGCTAGCGATACAGAAGCGCGCTCAACAACGCGTCTATACGCACAGGGGCGCTGGCACGAGGTCGATGTTTATGATCGCGCGGAGTTACCAGAAGGGTTTATAGCAACAGGCCCACTGTTGTTGACCGATCAGAATTCGACACACGTTATTGAACCGGGTTGGCAACTGAACGTCCTAGCCAGTGGTGCGCTGGTACTGGAGCGGCAATCGATGGAGGCGTCAGCGATTGATGATCAGTCTGCGCAGTACGACCCGGTAACACTTGAGATATTTAACCACCTGTTTATGTCCGTTGCTGAGCAGATGGGTTTTGTACTCGAAAAAACGGCAAGCAGTGTCAACATTAAAGAGCGGCTCGATTTCTCGTGCGCTGTTTTT